>NZ_JBSFMM010000259.1:0-14956 GCF_053599555.1 Streptomyces sp. NPDC000941 | reverse complement strand
GTCGCCTTGGGCGTCTCGCTCGCCTTGGGGCTGCTGGAGGCGCTGGGGCTCTCCGAGGCGCTGGGCGTCTTGTCGGCCTTCAGGCCCTCGGAGACGGCCCGCCCCTGGCTGCTGCTCGAGGCACTGGACCCACTCGGGGTACCAGTCGCGCCCGAGGTGGCCGTGGCCGTCGGGGTGGACGACGCCTTGCCCTTGTCGTCGCCCTTGTTGTTGCTCTTGCCCGTGCCGGTCGCGGTCGGCGTGGGGCTGGCGGTGGGCTTGGTCTTCTTGCCGTCGGTGTAGGTCACCACCGGGCGGAAGTAGAGCTGGGCGGTGGTGCCGACCTGCGTACGGGCCTGTTTCGCATCCATCCCCTTGGGGATGTTCACGATGATGTGCTTGTCGCCCTGCGTCTGGACCTCGGCCTCGGACACACCCAGACCGTTGACCCGCCGCTCGATGATGTTGACGGCGGTGTTCATGTTGTCCGAGTTGATCGCGTTGGGCTTGCCCGGTTGGTTCTTGGCCTCCAGCGTGAAGCTGGTGCCGCCCGCCAGGTCGATGCCCAGCCGTGGCTTGGTGTGACCGGAGATGAACATCCCCGCGGTGAGCGCCACGATGGCTACCAGGATCGCGACCAGGGCGCGCCCGGGCCTGCCCTGTGACCCGGAGGACCTGCGGCCCTTCTTCGGTGCTGCCACCTTCTCGTAATCTCCCTGTCCAACCGCCCGGCATCGGGTGTGCGCCGGACGGCCACGAAGTCTTGTGGGACGAACCCCCGCCGGAGCCTAGACCGTCCGGGAACCGCGGCGCGCCGAGCGGTGGCGCGCCACGGTTCCCGGAGCGGTACTACTTGGCGTCGGCGTCGTCGTCCCGCTTGTCCTCCTTCGGCGCGTCGGCCGCGGCCGACGGCTTGCTGAGGTCGGTCTTCTTGTCCTCGTCCGCCGCCTCGGTGTCGGCCGTCTCGCCCTCGGCCTCGGTGAGCGAGGAGGCGTCGTCGGGGACGACAGGGGTGTCGTCGGCAGCGTCGGCAGCGTCGTCGGTGTCTTCGGGGTCGATCCCGTGCACGATCCGGTTGTACTCGGCGTCGTCGAGGACGGCTCCCACCGCGTTCTTCGCGTAGAAGGCGTGCACGCCGGGAGCGACCTCGAGGAGGACCGCGTCCTCGTGGACCTCCTTGACCGTGGCGTACATACCGCCGATGGTCCGCACACCGGTGCCCGGCCCCATCTGGTCACGCATGTTCGCGGCCTGGCGCTGCTTGTTCTTGGCCGACCGGGTCATCAGGAACATGGCCCCGATGAGCACGATGAACGGCAGGAGAGTCATATACACGGGACGGAAATTCCTTCACACGACCGCGGGGACGCGGCCTGGACTATGGGGTGGTCATGCCGCACCGGTCACGGACGGCATACGAACGGCATCGGCGGAGTCTAAGCGAGCCCGCGCCTATGGAACAACGCCCGGCGCGGTATGTGGGTTCCTCACCCGACCATAATCGGCTATCAGCCGTCTCAGGCCGCTCAGCTCTCCCTCTCGAGCCTCCTCAGCCCTTTAACCCCTTTCATCCCTCAAAAAGTCCCCGCTGGGCCGCGCCGCCCTGCTGCGGCGGGGTCAGCCCCAGGTGGGTCCAGGCCGCGGGCGTGGCGATCCGGCCCCTGGGCGTACGGGCCAGCAGCCCCTCACGCACCAGGAAGGGCTCGGCGACCTCCTCGACCGTCTCCCGCTCCTCCCCCACCGCGACCGCCAAAGTCGACAGCCCGACCGGGCCGCCGCCGAACAGCTTGAGCAGGGCGGTCAGCACCGCGCGGTCCAGCCGGTCCAGGCCGCGGCCGTCCACGTCGTACACAGCCAGGGCGCGGGCCGCGATCTCGCGGGTGACCACGCCGTCCGCCTTGACCTGGGCATAGTCCCGCACCCGGCGCAGCAGCCGGTTGGCGATACGCGGGGTGCCGCGGGAGCGCCCTGCGATCTCGCCCGCGCCCGCCGCCTCGATGACGACGTCCAGCAGCCCGGCGGAGCGGTGGATGACGCGCTCCAGCTCGGCGGGCGCGTAGAACTCCATATGGCCGGTGAAGCCGAAGCGGTCACGCAGCGGGGGCGGCAGCAGCCCGGCCCGGGTGGTGGCGCCGACCAGGGTGAACGGCGGCAGCTCCAGGGGGATGGCGGTGGCGCCGGGGCCCTTGCCGACGATCACATCGACGCGGAAGTCCTCCATCGCCATGTACAGCATCTCCTCGGCGGGCCGCGACATGCGGTGGATCTCGTCGAGGAACAGCACCTCGCCCTCGGCGAGCGAGGACAGGATCGCGGCGAGGTCGCCGGCGTGCTGGATGGCGGGGCCCGAGGTGATCCGGATGGGGGCGCCCATCTCGGCGGCGATGATCATCGACAGGGTGGTCTTGCCGAGGCCGGGCGCGCCGGAAAGCAGCACATGGTCGGCCGTCGCGCCGCGCTGCCGGGCCGCCTTGAGGACCAGGTCAAGCTGCTCGCGGACCCGCTCCTGGCCGACGAACTCGCCCAGGTCCTTGGGGCGCAGCGCGGCCTCGACCGCCTGGTCCTCGCCGTCGGCGTCGGCGCCCACCAGCCGGCCGGTGCCGGCGTCGTCGGCGGTGGCCGGTGCGGTCTCGTCCCAGTTCACGAAAGTCTCGCCTCGCGATGTCGTATCGGGCAGTGCGGCGTCGTATCGGGCAGTGCGGCCGGGCGCACGGGGCGGTCGCCGGGCCGGGGGCAGTGTCTGCGGGGCGGCCCGCGGTCAGCGGGCCCGGTTCAGGGTCTGCAGGGCGGCCCGCAGCAGCTGCGCCACCTGCGGGCTGCCGCCCGCGGCCACGGCCGCCTCGGCCTGCGGGGTGACGGCCGCGACCGCGTCCTCGGCCTCCCTCGGCGCGTATCCGAGGCCGACGAGGGCGGTGTGCAGCTGATCGCTCCAGCCCGGCGCGGGGGCGGCCGGCCCGCCGGGGCGGCCCACCGGCTCGCCGAGCCGGTCCTTCAGCTCCAGCAGCAGCCGCTGCGCGCCCTTCTTGCCGATGCCGGGGACGGCGGTCAGCGATTTCTCGTCGCCGGTGGCGACGGCGAGCCGCAGCGCGTCGGGCGAGTGGACGGCCAGCATGGCCTGGGCGAGCCTGGGGCCGACCCCGCTGGCGGTCTGCAGCAGCTCGAAGACCTGGCGCTCGTCGTCGTCCGCGAAGCCGTAGAGGGTGAGCGAGTCCTCGCGGACCACGAGGGAGGTGGCCAGCCGGGCGGGCTGGCCGACGCGCAGCCCGGACAGCGTGTTCGGAGCGCACTGGACGGCCATGCCGATCCCGCCGACCTCGACGACGGCGGTGTCCGGGCCGACGGCCGCGACCGGGCCGGAAACGAACGCGATCATGAAATACGGCCTTTCGTGGTGCGGTGGGCGGCGACGGCCTGCTGGAGCCGGTTCATCGCGGGCGCCCGCCAGATGTGGCAGATGGCGAGCGCCAGCGCGTCGGCGGCGTCGGCGGGTTTCGGTGGGGCGTCGAGCCGCAGCAGCCGGGTGACCATCGAGCCGACCTGCGCCTTGTCGGCGCGCCCCGACCCGGTCACGGCCGCCTTGACCTCGCTTGGCGTGTGCAGCGCGACCGGCAGCCCACGGCGGGCGGCGCAGAGCATCGCGACCGCGCTCGCCTGGGCGGTGCCCATGACGGTCTGCACATTATGCTGGCTGAACACCCGCTCCACCGCCACGACTTCGGGCCGGTGGGCCTCCAGCCACTCCTCCAGGCCGCGCTCGATCTCGACGAGGCGATCGCCGATCGGGGCGTCCGCCGGAGTCCGTATGACGCCGACCCCGATCATCCGCAGCGGTCGGCCCGCGACCCCGTCGACCACGCCGACACCGCACCGGGTCAGCCCCGGGTCCACGCCCAGCACCCGCACCGCGCCCCTCCCCATCGCCGCTTTCGATCACCTGCTCGGCAGACTAGCGGGAGCGACTGACAGCGACGGGCCGGTGGGGTGGGTGTCCCCGCCGACCCGTGTGCCGCTGGTGTCGCCTCAGGCGTCCACCTTGGCCATGACCTCGTCGGTGACGTCGAAGTTGGCGAAGACGTTCTGCACGTCGTCGCTGTCCTCCAGCGCGTCGATCAGCTTGAAGATCTTCCGCGCCCCCTCCTCCTCCAGCTGGACCTGCATGGTGGGCACGAAGTTCGCCTCGGCCGAGTCGTAGTCGATGCCCTCCTTCTGGAGCGCGGTACGGACCGCGACCAGATCGGTGGCCTCGCTGATCACCTCGAAGGACTCGCCGAGGTCGTTGACCTCCTCGGCGCCCGCGTCCAGCACCGCGCCCAGCACGTCGTCCTCGGCCAGCTCGCCCTTGGGGACGATCACCACGCCCTTGCGGTTGAACAGGTACGAAACCGAACCCGGGTCCGCCATGGACCCGCCGTTGCGCGTCATGGCAACGCGCACGTCGGAGGCGGCGCGGTTGCGGTTGTCGGTCAGGCACTCGATGAGCACGGCGACACCGTTCGGCCCGTAACCCTCGTACATGATCGTCTCGTACTCGGCGCCACCCGCCTCGAGCCCCGCGCCGCGCTTGACCGCGCTGTCGATGTTCTTGTTCGGCACGGACTGCTTCTTCGCCTTCTGGATGGCGTCGAAGAGAGTGGGGTTGCCGTCGGGGTCGGCGCCGCCGGTGCGGGCCGCGACCTCGATGTTCTTGATGAGCTTGGCGAAGAGCTTGCCGCGCTTGGCGTCGATCACGGCCTTCTTGTGCTTCGTCGTAGCCCATTTAGAGTGGCCGGACATCCGCCTGTCTCCTTCGCTTAACCCATTGCTGAACGAACGCCTGAGATCCTACCGGGACGGCGTCATCCCGCCGACCTCACGATGTCCACGAACAACGCGTGTACCCGGTGATCGCCGGTCAGTTCGGGGTGGAACGACGTCGCGAGCACATTCCCCTGCCGCACGGCGACAGCGTGGTCCCCGTATGTCGCGAGCACGTCGACCCCCGCGCCCACGGACTCGACCCACGGCGCCCGGATGAAGACGCCCTCGACCGGGCCGCCCTCAATGCCCTCGACCTCGATCGCGGCCTCGAAGGACTCGTTCTGGCGGCCGAAGGCGTTGCGGCGGACGGTCATATCGATGCCGCCGAAGGTCTCCTGGTCGTCCCGGCCGTCGAGGATCTTGTCCGCGACCATGATCATGCCCGCGCAGGTGCCGTACACCGGCATCCCGGCACGCACCCGCTCCCGCAGCGGCTCCAGCACCCCGAAGATGACGGCGAGCTTGGACATGGTGGTGGACTCCCCGCCGGGGATCACCAGCCCTTGGACCTCGGCGAGCTCCTCGGCCCGGCGGACCGGCCGGGCCTCGACGCCGGCCGCGGCGAGCGCGGTGAGGTGTTCGCGGACATCGCCCTGAAGGGCGAGCACTCCGATGGACATAAAACCTCTCGGGACAAGCGGGAAAGAGGCAGACGGCCCGCGCGGGCCGTCCACCGGCAAGCGGTCGGTTCGTTTCCGGCTGGTCAGTTACCAGCCGGTCCCTTACCAGCCGCGGTTGGCGTAGCGCTCGCCCTCGGGGAGGGTGTCGCAGTTGATGCCGACCATGGCCTCGCCCAGGTTGCGGGAGACGTCCGCGACGACCTTGGGGTCGTCGTAGAAGGTGGTGGCCTTCACGATCGCGGCGGCGCGCTTGGCCGGGTCGCCGGACTTGAAGATGCCGGAGCCCACGAAGACGCCCTCGGCGCCGAGCTGGCGCATCAGCGCGGCGTCGGCCGGGGTGGCCACGCCGCCGGCGGAGAACAGCACGACCGGCAGCTTGCCGAGCTCGGCAACCTCGGCGACCAGCTCGTACGGGGCGCGCAGCTCCTTGGCCGCGGCGTACAGCTCGTGGTTGTCCAGCCCCTTGAGCCGGGCGATCTCGCCCTTGATCTGACGCAGGTGGCGGACCGCCTCGACGACGTTGCCGGTGCCGGCCTCACCCTTCGAACGGATCATGGCCGCGCCCTCGGCGATACGGCGCAGCGCCTCGCCCAGGTTGGTGGCGCCACAGACGAACGGCGTGGTGAAGGACCACTTGTCGCTGTGGTTGACCTCGTCGGCGGGGGTCAGGACCTCGGACTCGTCGATGTAGTCCACGCCGAGGGCCTGGAGCACCTGCGCCTCGACGAAGTGCCCGATCCGGGACTTGGCCATCACCGGGATGGAGACCGCGTTGATGATCCCGTCGATCATGTCCGGGTCGGACATACGGGCCACGCCGCCGTCCTTGCGGATGTCGGCCGGGACGCGCTCGAGGGCCATGACCGCGACGGCGCCCGCGTCCTCAGCGATCTTCGCTTCCTCGGGCGTGACGACGTCCATGATCACGCCGCCCTTGAGCTGCTCGGCCATGCCGCGCTTGACGCGCGCGGTGCCGGTCTCCGGGGTCTGGGGCGTGCTGGCGGGCGTGATGGACACGTTTGACCTCACTCGATGATGAATGTGTGATGAGCCCATCGTAGGGCCGTTCGATAGACAAAAGCCGCCCGGGTGCTCCCCGGACAAGGGCCAATCGCAGGCCGGTGGCCCCAGCTCGCCCGGTGTCGGCCCCTGGTATCGGCCCCTGATCTCAGCTCACCCTGCCTCGGCCCACCCGGGCCGCGCGAAGGCCGCCGGAGGCTCGTCGTCCATCTCGAAGGCCATCGGGAACGGCGCATGGCCCGCGAGCCGGAACCAGCGCACCTTGCGGTGCCGGCGCAGCGCCCGCGCCGCGCGCACCGCGTCATTGTGGAACCGCCGGGCCATCGGCACCCGCCGCACGGCCTCCGTCAGCTCGCCCAGCGCCGCCTCGCCCCCCGGCGCCTCGCGCACCACATCGACCTGCGCATCCTCCGCGAACACCGCGCGCAGCGCCTGGCTCAGCTCGCTCTCGGCGACCTCGCGCTGCTCCTCCTCCGCCTGCCGCGCCGCGTGCGCGGCCTGGTACAGCACGATCGAGGACGCCGGATCGAGCACCCCGGCGGTGGCCAGCTCCTGCGCGACCGAGGCCCGGCGCAGCAGCTGCGCGTCGAGCGCCGCCCGCGCCGCGTCCAGCCGGCTGTGCAGCCGGTCAAGACGCCCGGCGGTCCAGCTCAGATAGACGGCGACGAGGACCAATACAACCGCGATCCAGATCAAAGTGGTCACGCCGCGCCACGCTACCGCCTAGGCCCCAAACCCCCACCCGACCCCGGACCGCTCTTAGTCCCTGGCCAGCCGCCCGAGCCGGGCCCGCAGTCCGACGCGCTCATCGGCGGCCACCGACGCCGCCCCGTCCGTCACCGTCTCGTACACCGCCAGAATGTCCGCCCCGACCGTGTCCCAGTCGAAGCGGCGCACATGCCGGCTCCCCCGCACCCGCAGCTCCGCGCGCCGCTCCGGGTCGTCCAGCAGCCGGATCGCGGCCTGCGCCAGCGCGTCCGCGTCCTCGTTTGCGAACAGCTGCCCCGCCGCTCCCCCGTCCAGCACCTGCGCGAACGCGTCCAGGTCGCTGGCCAGCACGGGCGCGCCCGCCGACATGGCCTCGACGAGGATGATGCCGAAGCTCTCCCCGCCCGTGTTCGGCGCGACGTACACATCCACGCTGCGCAGCAGTCGCGCCTTGTCCTCGTCGCTGACCATGCCGAGGAATTCCACCCGGCCGCGCATCTGCTCGGGCAGCGTGGCCACGGCCTCCTTCTCGTCGCCGCGCCCGGCGACCAGCAGCCGTGTCCGGGGCCGGGCGGCGAGGATCTTCGGCAGGGCCCGCATCAGGACCGGCAGACCCTTCCGGGGCTCGTCGATCCGGCCCATGAACCCGAGCGTCTCCCCCTGCCACTCGCTCTTGGGCTCGGCGTCGGCGAAGAAGCGCACATCGACGCCGTTGGGGATGACGACCGCGTCCCCGCCCAGATGCTCCACCAGTGTCCGCCGCGCGTACTCGCTCACCGCGATCCGGGCGCTGATCTTCTCCAGTGCGGGCTGCAGAATCGGATACGCGGCGATCATCGCCCGGGAACGAGGGTTCGAGGTGTGAAAAGTCGCGACGATCGGGCCCTGGGCCGCCCAACAGGCGAGCAGGCCGAGCGACGGCGAGGCGGGCTCATGGATGTGGATCACGTCGAACGCGCCGTCGTGCAGCCAGCGCCGCACCCGCGCCGCCGAGAGGAAGCCGAAGTTGAGCCGCGCGACCGAGCCGTTGTACGGCACCGGCACGGCGCGCCCGGCGGAGACCACGTACGGCGGCAGCGGTGTGTCGTCGTCCGCCGGGGCCAGCACCGACACCCCGTGCCCCAGCCGGATCAGATGCTCGGCCAGGTCACGGATGTGGAACTGGACACCGCCGGGGACGTCCCACGAGTACGGGCAGACGATCCCGATCCTCATGTCCCGATCCTCACGGCTTCTCCGTTCCGGAGCTGTCGTCGGCGCCCGGAGCGCCGCCGGGACGGGGCTCGAGATCCGCCAGCCACAGCCGCTGGAGCATATGCCAGTCCTGCGGATGTTCGGCGATCCCGGAGGCCAACACGTCGGCGAGCTCCTGCGTCATGGCCGCGGCCTGCTCCGCGCTGGTGCCCATCAAGGGGACCTCGATGGGCGGATGCACCCGCCCCCGCATGACCGGGGACGCGTCGTACCAGAGGGTGACCGGCAGCAGCAGCGCACCCGTCCTTGCCGCCAGTATGGCGGGCCCGGCGGGCATCTTGGCCGACTCGCCGAAGAACTTCACCTCAACACCGGATGCCGACAGGTCCCGGTCCGCGACCAGGCACACCAGACCGCCCTCCCGCAGCCGCCGCGCCAGCGTCCCGAAGGCGCTGCCGCCGGTGTGCGGCAGCACCTCCATGCCCAGGCCCTCCCGGTAGGCCACGAAGCGGTCGTACAGCGACTCGGGCTTGAGCCGTTCCGCGACCGTGGTGAACGGCACGCCCAGCTCGGTGGTGACCCAGGCCCCGGCCAGGTCCCAGTTGGCCAGGTGCGGCAGCGCCAGCACCACCCCGCGGCCGCTCGCCAGACCGTCCGTGAGGTTGTGCAGGCCCTCGGGGTCGAAGCCGCCGCGGACGCGCTGCTCGCTCCAGGCCGGCAGCCGGAAGGACTCCATCCAGTAGCGCAGATACGAGCGCATCCCGGCCCGGGACAGCTCGGCCAGGCGCCGCGGCGAGGCATCGGGGACGACGCGGGCGAGATTGGCCTCCAGCCGCAGCACGCCCTTGCCGCGCCGCTTCCACGCCAGATCGGCGATCCGCTTCCCGAGCGCCACAGCGACCGGTTCGGGGAGCTTTTTGACCGTGCCCCAGCCGAGCCCGTACAGCGCGTCGGTCAGCTTCTCGCTCACCGCGTCTCGCCTCCCTGGACCACCGCCCGGTCCGCCGCGTCCGCCTCGGCGGCCTCACGGCGCACCGTCACCACACGCTGGATCAAGGTCACCGCGCTGCCGACGGCCACGATCCACAGCGCGATCGGCAGCAGAATGTCGATACCCGGCACACCGAACTTGTGCAGCCCGGAGAAGCCGCAGGCCACCAGCGAGATCACCAGCCGCTCGGCGCGCTCCACGAGCCCGTTGACCTTGACCGGCAGCCCGATGCTCTCGCCCCTGGCCTTGGTGTACGACACCACCTGACCGCTGGCCAGGCAGAAGATCGTCACCGCACACAGCACATTGTCGTCCCCGCGCCCGGCGTACCACAGCGCCAGACCGCCGAAGATCGCGCCGTCGGCGACCCGGTCGAGCGTGGAGTCGAGAAACGCCCCCCAGCGGCTGGAGCGCCCCAGCTGCCGCGCCATATTGCCGTCGACCAGGTCCGAGAAGACGAAGAGGGTGATGACGACCGTGCCCCAGAAGAACTCACCCCGCGGGTAGAAGACCAGGGCACCCGCGACCACACCACCCGTCCCGGCGAGGGTCACCGCGTCGGGGCTGACCCCGAGGCGGATGAGCAGGGCGGCGAACGGGGTGAGAACACGCGTGAAGAATGCACGCGCGTACTTGTTCAGCATGGCCTTCCCGGGGGTCGAAACGGGCCGGGTGGTCAACAGGCCACCGGCTGGCCCATCGTAGTCACGCCCCGAGGGGCCGCCGCGCACGCATCGGGCGACGCCCAGATGTGCGACGTATGGACGCACCATGACCTCGGTGGAAAGCTCGAAGTATCGCAGATGTCGACCTGGAGGCGAGACATGGGCGACAAAACGAGCACGCAATCAGGGGCCGCCGGCAGGGCGGCGACGGCCGACCGGCCCGGCTCGGTGCGGAACGTGGTGCTGGTCGGCCACAGTGGTTCCGGCAAGACGACACTGGTGGAGGCCCTCGCGCTGGCGACCGGCGCGATCAACCGGGCGGGCAGAGTCGAGGACGGCGGATGCCTGTCCGACTACGACGAGATCGAGCACCGGCAGCAGCGCTCGGTCCAGCTGTCCCTCGTCCCCGTCCAATGGGACGGGGTGAAGGTCAACCTTCTGGATACCCCGGGGTACGCCGACTTCGTCGGGGAGCTGAGGGCCGGTCTGCGGGCAGCGGACGCGGCCCTCTTCGTCGTATCGGCGTCCCAGGACGCCCTGGGCATCGCGGGCGCGACCCGCATGGTGTGGGACGAGTGCGCGGCGGTCGGGATGCCGCGCGCCCTGGTCATCACGCATCTGGAGGCGGCGCGCGCCTCCTTCGAGGAGATGACCGCGCTGTGCCGGCAGACGTTCGGCGGCGATGACCCCGACGCGGTGCTCCCGCTGTATCTGCCACTGCGCGGCGAGGCAGGACCGGATGGTCACGCCCCTGTGACGGGGCTGATCGGCCTGCTGTCGCAGCAGGTGTACGACTACGCCACGGGCGTACGGACCGAGGCGACGCCGACCGCCGACCAGCTGCCGCTGATCGAGGAGGCGCGCAACCGGCTCATCGAGGGGATCATCTCCGAGAGCGAGGACGAAACCCTCATGGACCGCTACCTCGGCGGCGAGGAGATCGACGTCAAGACGCTCATCGGAGACCTGGAGAAAGCCGTCGCGCGCGGCTCCTTCCACCCCGTGCTGGCCGCCGCGCCCGCCGCCGAGGGATCCAAGCAGGGCCTGGGCACCACCGAGCTGCTCGAGCTGATCACCGGCGGCTTCCCGACCCCCCTGGAACGGGAGGCGCCCACCGTCACCACCCCGCAGGGCAAGCCCTGCCCGCGGCTGACCTGCGACCCCGAGGGCCCGCTGGCCGCCGAGGTCGTCAAGACCTCCTCGGACCCGTACGTCGGCCGGATCTCCTTGGTGCGGGTCTTCTCCGGGACGCTGCGCCCGGACGAGACCGTCCATGTGTCCGGGCACGGCCTGGAGGACCGCGGCCATGAGGACCACGATGTGGACGAGCGGGTCGGCGCCCTCTCCGCGCCCTTCGGCAAGGCGCAGCGCATGCTCAGCCAGGCCATCGCGGGCGATCTGGCCTGCGTCGCCAAGCTGAACCGCGCCGAGACCGGGGACACCCTCTCGGCCAAGGACCAGCCGCTGCTCATGGAGCCCTGGGAGATGCCCGACCCGCTGCTGCCCGTCGCGATCCGGGCCCACAGCAAGGCGGACGAGGACAAGCTCTCCCAGGGGCTCGGGCGGCTGGTCGCCGAAGACCCGACGATGCGCCTGGAGCAGAACCAGGACACCCATCAGGTGGTGCTGTGGTGTCTGGGCGAGGCCCATATGGACGTCGCACTGGAGCGGCTGCGCTCCCGGTACGGCGTACAGGTGGACGCGGTGCCGTACAAGGTGTCGCTCCGCGAGACGTTCGGGACCCGGTCCGCCGGGCGCGGGCGCCACGTCAAGCAGTCGGGCGGGCACGGACAGTACGCGATCTGCGAGATCGAGGTGGAGCCGCTGCCCGAGGGCTCCGGCATCGAGTTCGTGGACAAGGTCGTGGGCGGGGCGGTGCCCCGGCAGTTCATCCCGTCCGTCGAGAAGGGCGTACGCGCACAGGCGGCGCGGGGGGTGGCCTTGGGCTATCCACTGGTCGATGTGCGGGTGACCCTGCTGGACGGCAAGGCGCATTCGGTGGACTCCTCCGACGCCGCCTTCCAGACGGCGGGCGCGCTCGCGCTGCGGGAGGCCGCTGCCGACACCCGGATCCATCTGCTGGAGCCGGTGGTCGAGGTGTCGGTGCTGGTGTCCGACGACTACGTCGGCGCGGTGATGAGCGATCTGTCGGGGCGGCGCGGCCGGGTCGTGGGCACCGAGCAGTCGGGCGGCGGCCAGACGCTGATCCGCGCCGAGGTCCCGGAGATCGAGATCGGCCGCTACGCGGTCGACCTGCGATCGCTGTCGCACGGCACCGGACGGTTCAACCGCTCCTACGCCCGGCACGAACCGATGCCCACGCAGGTCGCCGACCGTATCCGGGAACAGGCCGAAGCCTGAGGCACCTTCGCCGAGCGCCCGCCCCAACTCGCTTGGGGCGGGCGGCTGTCCACAGGTCCGTTGGGTGCGGCCGGGTCGATCGTGGGTAGTTATCCACAGGGAGGCGACGCCCTGGCGACAGGGACGGCACACCCCCGATACGCTGAGGTCGCAGCTCAAGCAGCATGCGGTATTGGGGGCGTTGGTGACGGCGGACGTATTCGACTTCAGCCCGGGGGCGCAGATCCCGCTCTCCGGAGCGGCAGGCCAGACCGAGGTGACGCAGGCGCTCGCCTCGGCCGCCTACCGCGACAGCGAGGTGGCCAAGCTTCTCGACGCCAACTCGGAGTGGACGGCCTCCGAGGTCAAGCCACCGAAGATCTCTCTGTTCGAGCCCAACCTGGGCGAGGCGTTCTCGCGCGCGGTGCAGATGCGGATGCTCGGCGGCGGCCGCGGCCAGGTGATCCAGTCCTTCGGCATGGAGCCGCAGACGGTGGTCGAGCACTGCCTGGCGGCCAACCGCATCCGCAAGACCCGGGACGCCCGGCTCACCGCCGTCATGGTGATCTTCGGGCTGCTCTTCCTCCCCGGGGTACTGCTGTGGCTCGGCGCCTTCCAGCTGCGGCGCACCATCGCCGGGTCCAAGGACAAGCGGATGGGGGCGCTGGGCACCCTCTTGATGGCGGCGCTCGCCGTGGTGACCCTCATCTTCCTGATCAAGCTCCCCTTCGACGGGTTCTGGGGCCTGTATCTGCGCGGCGTGGTCGTCGCCCCCGTCATCGGGTGGTACGTGGCCAAGCAGATCAGCGAGCGCACGGCCAAGAGCCTCCGGGAGGCCTGGAGCGGCCTCCTCTCGGGCGGCGGGATCGGTGCCAAGGTCCCCGAGACCGTGCCGAACCACCCCGGCCAGACCTCGGCCGAGGAGCTGCGCAAGGCGCTGCACAAGCTCACCGCGGAGCAGTACAGCAATATCGTCTTCTACGCCGGCCCCAAAGGGATACTCGGCATGGGCACGCGCTGGGGCAGCTGGCAGCTCGCCGAGGACCTGGTGTCGGCCGACCCCGACAAGGAGATCGACCCGTTCCGCAGCTGGGACGTGATACGCGCGATCCATGACCAGCTGCGGCTGCTGGAGCGCACCCCGCTGCACACCGGAGGCTTCCCCACCCCCTCCGTGCGCCACTGGGTGGTCTCGCCGATCACCGAGGGGGCCAAGTCGGTGGAGCGCGGCGGCACTTCGGAGGAGGAAGGCTTCCAGATAAAGGGCGTCGAGCTGCAGCGGATCTGCGACGAGCAGCAGTTCAACTCCGGCGACCGGCACTACCTGGGCGTGCAGTTCGTCCTCTGGGACGGCCAGTTGGTGCTCACCCTGCTGATCACGGTGACCCTGCTGCACAAGACGATGCGGATCGAGGTCACCGGCCATGCGCTGGGGCCGGTGCACCCCCTGTTCACTTCCAAGCCCTCCGCGCCCTCCAAGACGGTCAGCAAGACCTTCAAGTTCTGGGAGACCAAGTCCATACCGCTGCCGCTGGTGAACGCGAGGGAGGTGGTGCGGCTGGCCGTCCGCGCCCCCTTCACCTGGTACCCGCCGCTGCTGGACTACCTGGGCGGCAAGCTGGTCCTGCCCGAGCCGTTCGGCCTGCGCCACGCCTGGGCGGACAAGCCCTGGCGGCACCGCTTCATGGCGGACGACGCGCTGCGCACCGCCACCCCGGTGCTGCGGGTGGTCCACGAGGCGGCGATCGGCGTGCTGAAGAACCACGGCGTGGACACCGAGCGCTTCGGCAACCGCTCCCTGGCGCTCAGCGGCCAGGTCCAGGACGTGGCCCCGAAGAAGGCCGACCTCTACGACGCGTAAGGCTCTGCGGCGCGTAAGCGGCGGGCGGCCCCGGGCCTCGGCATCGCTGTCGGCCCGGGGCCGTCGCCGTAGGGGGGCCGGAGATTACGCCTGCGGCCAGGCGTCGGCGAGCATCCGGCGGGTGTCGGCCAGCAGTTGCGGCAGCACCTTGGTGTTGCCGATCACGGGCATGAAGTTGGTGTCCCCACCCCAGCGCGGCACCACATGCTGGTGCAGATGGGCGGCGATCCCGGCGCCGGCGGCTGACCCCTGGTTCATGCCGATATTGAAACCGTGCGCACCCGAAGCGGTACGCAGCGCGACCATGGCGGCCTTGGTGAACTCCGCGAGCTCGACGGTCTCGTCGGCGTCCAGCTCGGTGTAGTCGGCGACATGCCGGAAGGGGACGACCATGAGGTGCCCGCCGTTGTACGGGTACAGATTCAGCACAGCGTAGACATGCCGACCCCGAGCGAGAATCAGCCCGTCCTCATCGGACTTCTCCGGAATGGAGCAGAAGGGGCAGCCGTCCCCGGCACCCGGCCCGGTGGGCTTGTTCTCGCCTTGGATGTACGCCATCCGGTGGGGTGTCCACAGGCGCTGGAACGCGTCGGGCGTTCCCACTCCGATCTGCTGCTCCGGCTCACTCGTCATGCGGGCCAGCATATTCGTCCGAGGCTGATCAGGATGCGGTGAGGGGCGGCCCCGGTAGTGGGCGCCCCTCCAAACAAACAGCTCCTCGAGCCGCGTAGGTGATAGGGAAATGCTGAGTTTGACACACACAACATGGTAGACACCGAAA
>NZ_JBSFMM010000258.1:0-14999 GCF_053599555.1 Streptomyces sp. NPDC000941 | reverse complement strand
ACCACCCAACTGACGACCAGTGGTGACTGGAGTTATGACTTGTGAACTACCCATAAGCAAAGGCCTGGCCCCCCCCCCCCGTTCCGCCGGGGGGGGCCCTGCCATGTCACGCCGCCGTCAACCGCGGTCGCGGCGCCGCTTCGCGCTGCCCTTCTCCGCCTTCGTCTCCGCCGAGGCCTCTGCCTCGCGCCGGGCGATCGCGTCGATCACATCGCTGATCGTGCCCAGCCCCTCGGGGGAGAGGTTCACCGCGCGCAGCGCCACGTCCCGTACGCCCGCGTCGCGCAGCGCGCCGAGCAGTTCGAGCTCGCGGGCGATCTCCGCGCCCTGCTCGTCGTCGAAGAAGTAGGCCGGGGGGACCTGGAAGAACTGTGCCAGCGCCTCCAGATGGCGCTTGGTCGGGTTGTCCCGCCGCCCGGTGCGCAGCTGCCACAGATAGGTGGCCGAGAAGGTCTCGCCGGTGGCCTCGCGGCAGGCCCGGGCCACTTCCTCATGGCTGTGCTGCTGGCGGTCGGGCCGGCGCACGATCTTGAAGAGAGTGTCGATCTTGTCGGCCAGCGCGGACGGCGTGGGCTCCTCCCCTGTCACGGCGCACCTCTCTCGTTCGCGCCCGCCGTGGCTCTTCGGCGGGCGGCAGCAGACATAGGTCCTCAACGTGTCGCCATTCATTCTAGTTGACAGGTCGTCCAGCTGGTGTGCAGGATTTTCCACATAACATTCATCTCAGCTCACACACTCCGTGGAGCCGTCCATGACCGATCCGCCCGACCGCGAGATCTTCGGACGGGACCGTGAGATCTCCGAACTACTGGCGCTCCTGACGGACACGGCCTCACTGGGCGTGGTGCTCTCCGGCGGGCCCGGCATCGGCAAGACACGGCTGGCCCGAGCGGTCGCGTCCGCGTACGCGTCGGTGAGCGGGGCCGAGACGTTTCGCTTCGACGGCTCCGCGCACGAGGACCCCGGCGCGGAGCTCATCCGACTCGTCGCGCGCCTCCGTGAGCGCCCAAGGGCCGCCAGGGACGGGGGACCTGGCGGCGTCGGCGCGCCGCCGCTCATCCTGGTCGAGGGCCTGGTCGAAGGCCTGGCCGGGGCCTTTGCCGCGGCCGATCACGGGGGCGTGCCGACCGCGGTGGCGCGCGCCGGCGTCAGACTGATCGTCACCGCCCGCGAGCCCCTGACCGCCGCGGCCACCGCGTCCTCTGCGGGCTTTGCGGTCCGTACGGTCGGGCCGCTGCCCGTCCCGTTCGACTGCTCGGCGCTCGACCTCGACAGCATGTGCCGCATCCCGTCCGTGCGGCTGTACGTGGCCTCCTTACGCGCCCTGAACCCCGCGTTCCGCGTCCAGCACGACAACCAGGAGGCGGTCGCCCGTACCTGCGCGGAACTGCGCGGCATCCCCGGCGCCCTGGTGCTGGCGGCGCGGATCGCCGCCCTGGAGGGGCCCGAAGTGCTCTGGGCCGCGCTGGACGGGCGCTTCGACCCCGGCCCCGAGGGCCCCGCGGGGGCCGGTGGCGACAGCGGCAGCCTCGCGCGGCTGCTCGACGCGTACGGCGGCCCGGCCCCCGCCACGCCCTCGCCCCGCGCCACGTCCTCGCCCCTCGTGCCGCCCTCGCACCGCGCGGCGGCCACGGACCCGGACGCGTCCGTACGGGCGCGGCGCCACCCCGAACTGGGCGACGCCGAACGCCGACTGCTCGCCTGCTCTCGGCTCTTCAGCGGCGGGGCCGGGCCCGAGGCGCTGAGGCGGATCGCCGGCGTCCCCCTCAACGCGTTTCCGGCGGCGCTCGAGACCCTGCTCGGCCGCCATCTGCTGAGCGTGTCCGCGCTTCCGTCCGGCCGCCTCGACGGGTTCACCCGCACCCGGCTGCACATCCCCTTCGAGCCATCCGTCCCCACCGCCGGGCCGGATTACGCCCTCGCCCACGACAACCCGCGCCTCTCGCACGCCCGTTACTACGCCGAGCTGGCGCGCACCGCCGCCCGCCGCATCGCCGAAGGCGACCAGTACGCCGGGATCACGGCCTTCCGCAGCGAGGAGCGCAACATCCGCTGCGCCCTGGACACCCTGATCGGCGTCGGCGCGGCGGACGAGGCGATCGCCCTGGTCGACCATGCGCGTACGTACTGGTACGCCTCGGGCGCGCCGTTCACCTGGGCCGAGCGGCTGACCGCCTTGCCGGAGGCCCCGGCCGATACGCCCTGGCGGACCCGGCTCAACCTGCTGCTGGCCGAAGCGGCGATCCGGGCCGGGGAGCCGGAGGCGGCCCTGGCCCTCCTCGGCCAGGCGGACGCGGACCAGGCCGGTGTGGTGGGGAGGACGGAACGGGGGGACGAGGCCGCCGACGATGCCGAAGGGGCTCTGGTCGCGGCCCGGTTGCTGCACCTTCGAGGCATCGCCGAAGCTCCGCACCGGCCGGGTGAGGCGCTGGCCGCCCTGCACACGGCGGTCGCGGGCCACCGGTCGCACATCGGCGGCGGACACGCGCTCCACCGCGTCATGCTCGACGCCTCGCTCGCGGAATTCCTGCACGGCAGCCCGGCGAAGGCCATGGCCCTGGCGGTGGAGGCCCTGTCGGGCGCCACCCGCCGCCGCGACGCGCTGGTCTCCGGCACCGCTCTGCTCCAGCTGAGCGTCTTCGCCGCCGCGCGGGGCCGGGAGGCCGAGGCGGACGGCTATTTCGACCGGGCCGTGGCCGGTCTGCGCACCCTCGGCGCCCCCGCCGTGCTCGGCGCCCTGCTCTCGGTGCTGGGCACGCCCCTGCTGCCCAGGACCACGGCCCGCGCCGCCGACGTGGTCAGATGCCTGGGCGCCTGCCACGCGGCGCGCGGCGCCGGCGGGCTGCTCGACGAGCCCGGGTACCCGGACTTCACGGTGGGGCGGCTGGAGGGGCATATGCGGCGCCACCTGGGCGAACGGGGCTTCCTCGCGGCTCTGTCGGATGGGGCCGGGACGCCGCTGCCCGACCTGGTCAAGGAGTTCGCGGCCCGTTGCGGTCGCTTACAGCCGACGCCGGACCCCGACCCGGGCCGGAACCCGAACGTGCCCCGAGGCCCCTTGATGTCCGCGACCTCCGACCGCGACGCGGGCACGGCGCCCAACCGCTCCCTGGCCACGGCCCGTCCTGAGCCCCGAGCATCCGCGAAGCCGCGCCATCGCCCGGACCGCACCGCCCACCCGTACGCGGGGCCGCCCGACGCCGACCGGCCGACGCTCCCGCCCGCGCCCGGGTGCGGCGGCCCGCTGCCCGGTGATCCGCTCACTCCCCGGCAGTCCCAGGTCTCCGCCCTGATCACACTCGGTCTGAGTAACAAGCAGATCGCCCGGCGGCTGCAGATCTCGGAGTGGACGGTGGTGAATCACATCAGGGAGACCATGCGGAAGCTGGGCTGTTCCTCGCGGGTCGAGATCGCCAACTGGGTGCACCATACGACGGACGTCTCAGCGCTCAGCCCTTCCGCCCCGGCGCCGACGCGGGTGCCCGCTCCCGCCCCCGGCTGAGCCGGAGTTCGGCGGGCACCTGGGAGCGTACGGGCCGCTCCGCCGCGGACCGGGCGAACGCGTCGGCCACCCGTACCAGCCAGGCCGCCTCGGCGTCGACCGTGCCCCGGATCGGCCGAACGGCGGGACCGGAGGCGGGGCTGGAAGCGGGTCCGGGGGCGTTGCCGGCCGGGTCCGGGTCCGGCCCGTCGGGGCGTACGCCGCTGCTCGCCGCCACGATCGCCGCCGCGACGGCGGCGGCCTCCGCCTCCGCGGCGCGGGCCACCTCGGCCTCGGCGCCCACGCCCATGTCCTTGCAGGGGCCCTCGCCGTCCGCAGCCGTCCCGGCCTCCTCCGCCGCGCCCCGTGGCGCGGCGTACGGGCGCAGCGCCAGGTAGCCGTCGCGGATCTCGATCACCCGGCGGTACAGCGCGAACTCCGCGCTGCGCGGCGGCAGCCACGACAGCCGGCGGGTCCGGGTGCGCAGGGCGATCCCGGGGGCGGCGGCGTGGAGCGCCGACCAGAGCGGTTCCAGGGCGCGGTAGCGGCGGTACGCGCGCAGCCAGCGGGCGGGCGCGGTCACGGCGCCGCGCCACCACGCGGCGGTCGCGCCCAGACAGGCCAGCACCAGGCAGGAGGCGGCCAGCACCATGGCGACCGGGTCCGTGCCCGCGCCCTGACGGCCGGTGCGCGCCATGTTCTCGACGCCCGTCAGGCCCCACAGCGCCCACAGCCCGCCGACGCACGCGCTCGCGGTGACCAGCCGCAGCCCCGTACGGAACGGGCCCGGGCCCGAGCGCCGGATCTGGGCGTGGACCGGGAGCGCGAACAGGGTCAGGCTCCACAGGCTGTACAGCGTGAAGAGCACGTCGAACGCGACCAGCCCGGCCCTGCCGCTCGCCCCGGGGGCGACCACCTCGCCCTCCTCGACCACCGCGCCCGAGGCGAGGAAGCACACCGCGGCCACGGCACACACGGCCACCGTGACCCGCACATGCCACCGCGGCGGGATGTGCCGTGCGTCGGGCAGATCGAGGGCCATCGCCGCCAGCGCCAGCCAGGCGAGCGCAGCCATCTCCAGTTCACGGCCGACGAAATGGGGCCACGCCTCGGCCGCGGCGGGCAGTACGTGGCCGGCCGCCGTCACGGTCGCGGGGGCGAGGACCGCCATCGCGGCGCCCATGCACACCCCGAACAGGCACAGTTGGCGGGTGCCCGGGGCGAACCGGCGTCTGCGCGCCAGCCTGAGCTCGTACCAGCCCACCGCCATCGCCGCGGCGGCGGGCAGGTAGCCGAGCAGATCACCCATGGCCGTGGTCGGGTTTCGGGGTCGGCGGCGCGCCGACGAGCGAGCCGAGCGGGGCCTGGCCCGGGCTCGACGCGCTCGGCCCCCGGTCGTTGCGCAGCGCCCGCTGCAGAATCAGGGAGGCCAGGAACTCGGCTTCCTGCTCCTGCGGCTGGGTGTACACGGTCCGGCCGAGCACCCGGCGCACCAGGGAGCCCGACAGATGAGGGGTCAGCAGGCCGAGCGAGGCCGGGTCGGCCGTGCCATCGTGGCCCCACAGCAGATGGGCGGTCTCGTGCAGCACGATGTGCTGCCGGTGGAGAGCGGTCGTATCGGCCGCGTAGAGGATGTAGTCGGCCCGGTCGGTGGTCGCGAGCAGACCGCAGGGGAGGGAGTGGCGTACCGTGACCGGCAGCAGTTCGATCGGGCGCCCGCGCCGCTCGGCCAGCAGCGCCACGAAGGCGGCCGGGTCGAAGGGGCTCGGCAGTTCGAGACCGTCGGCGACCCGGCGGCTGCGCCACCATAATCGCGCTCGGTTCACCGGCCGCCCACCAGCGCGCGCATAAGCCGCCCCCTTCAACTGCCCCGCGATTGCCGGGCACTGGCGACTGTACCGGCATCCGGTGGATCCACAAGCGCGAGAAGTGGCCTTACTCCCGACCGTACTCCCGACGGTCGCGCGCGCCACTGGGGCGTGGCGCGCGACGCCGTTAAATCCGCATGCTAAATTCCAGTTATCAGCGGAACCGTGCTCGTGAGGTATGCGTCTCATGGCCTTGTGGGAGGAACGGGAAGGAGCGGTGGGAAGCCGATGCCGGCGGTATCTGGTGTGCTGGGAAGGCTGTCGGAGCTGATGCGCGAGGTGACGGCGGACCGCGGCGGGGCGCTGTGGCGGCTCGCCGCCGAGGGGCGTCAACTCGACTCCAACGTGATCCGGTTGCCCGCCGAAGCCCGGGTCGACTTCCATGTGGAGCCGGACCTCGACGTGCTGCTGTATGTGGCCGACGGCAGCGGGTGGCTCGACGTGGCGGGCACCCGGCAGGAACTGGAGCCGGGCTGTGTGGCATGGCTGCCGCACGGCGCCCGCCGCGCGCTCTCCGCCGGCGTGGACGGCCTGGTCTACCTCACGGTGCACCGCCGCCGCCCCGGCCTGGCCATCCGCGCCGCGGTCCCGGAAGCCGCAGTCCAGGAAGCCGACACCCGGGAAGCCGCGGCCCAGCAGGCCGCCGCCCCGGAAGGGGGCGAGCCGGCCTGCCTGCTCCACCGGGTCTGTACGGAGTGCGGCCGGCTCGCGCAGGAGCGCGACGCCCGCTACTGCGCCCGCTGCGGCACCCGCCTGCCGACGGACTGACGCGCCCGCCGTCTTCGTATCGGCGCGACCGGAGGGGCGTCGCGGCGGCCGGGGGCGGCGGCGCTCCTGATCGCGACGGTGTGCCGCACGACCGCCGGGCGCGCGAGACGGAGCGGGGGAGGCGGGGCTGTCCGCCGCTCTGCCGGTGCGCCGTCTTCGGGATTCCATTCAACGGCGTACCAACTTCCCCCAACCTGTACCACCTTGTGTTTCGGCGCTCCCTTTCTCTTCTCGACACCGCGGCGTACGTTGTCTATTCCACAAAACGTTGAAGCGTGATGTGGCTCTCTCTCGGCCGACGGAGTCAAGAACTCGCGGCTGACCCCTCACATTGGACTGAAAGACATGACTGTGCTCAGCTGCGGCAGGGCGTCATGAGCCCGCCGAACCCTTCCCTCGAAGTCCGCGGAAGCCCCAGGGACGCCGTGGTCACCGGCCTGGGATTCTGCCTGCCGGGGGACGACGGACCGGCCTTCACCGCCGGTCAGGTGTGGAACATCGCCTCTCGGGGCGGCTGCTGCCTCGGGCGGAACGGGACGTATTACGGCTCGGTCGACCTGTCCGACGGCATGTTCGCGGAGCGCGTCCCCGACATCCCGGAATTCTTCTCCCGCCATTTCACCGACGCGCACCGATTCGGTCTTGTGTCGCTGGTGGAGGCGTGCGCGGATGCCGAACTGGACATCCACGCCGGCGACCTGGGGGAGGCGGCCCTGCTCGTCGGGCGAGGCGGGGTCGACAGCAACGTCGAGAGTTATCTGGCGGCGCTGCGCGCCGACCCCGCGCACACCGCACCACTCGAGGCGCTGGAACTGTTCATCGCGGGCGGGCAGGCCGGCACCGCCTCCGATGTGGCCGTGGTGCAAGGGGCGTTGACCCGTACCACCGGCCCGTGTTTCACGGTGGCCTGCGGCTGCGCGTCCGGATCCGTGCAGCTCGGCCATGCCCAGCGCATGATCGCGGCGGGCGAGATCGAACTCGCCGCGGTGACCGGCGTCGATGTATTCAACAGAGAGGTCATCCGGACGGCGGAACGCCTGCTGGGGGGCGCCCGACGCGCCTATGAGGCGCTGGGCGGCGAGCCCGGCATGCTGGGGCTCACCCCCTCGTCCGACGCCGTGATGCGGCCGTATGACCGGCGTTCCGAGTGCATCAACTACGGCGAGGGCGCGGCGACCGTCGTCGTGGAGAGCCGCGAGCGCGCCCACCGGCGCGGCGCGCACATCTACGGCCAGGTGCTCGCCACTGCCCTCACCCGCGACGGGCTGGCGAACCCGCTGGGAGCCGATGACACCGGCGTCCAGCTGGCGGACGCCGCGCGCCGGTGCCTGGGGGAGCGGAGGCGGATCGAGCAGGTGCCGTACATCCACAGCTGTGGCCACGGGGACTCGGCCGTGGCCGGCGTGGAGGCGGGCGCCGTCCGGGCCCTGTACGGGGCGGCGGCGGGCCCGGTGCTGATCACCTCGCAGGACGCGTGCTTCGGCCACCACGGGGCCCCGGCCGGGTGCCTGGGCGCCGGCCTGACGCTGATGATGATGGAACAGCGCGCGGTGTGTCCCACCGCGAACTGCGAACAGCCCATGGACGGGCTCCCCTTCGACCCGGTGCCCGGAACACGCACCCGGCCGCTCGACTTCGACTACGCGCTGTGCTTCAGCTACCAGACCGGTGGCGTCAAGCACGCCATGCTGCTGGGCAGCCCGGAAGCCGCCTAGCGGCCCCGGCGCCTGGCGTCCCACCTCGGCACCCAGCGCTCACCCCGGCGCGGAACCACCCCTCACGGCCCACCCCGCCGTACCCTCGCACAACCTTCGGAGAACCCGATGAGCAAGAACACATACGCATCCGGACGGCCGCCCGGCCAGAGTGCCGACCGTATCGCCGTGGTCGGCATGGGCTGCCGGTTCCCGGGAGACGTCGACTCGCCCGCCGCGCTGTGGCGGCTGCTGATGGACGCCCGGGAGGCGCTGGGGGATCCCCCGGCCGAGCGGGCGGAACTGTGGGCACCGCGCGGTGCGCGGACCCCCGGCCCGCAGACCCTGTCGGACGGCACCCCCGTATCCGTACGCGGCGGGTATCTGCGCGATGTCTCCGGCTTCGACGCCGACTTCTTCGGCGTATCCGGCCGCGAGGCGGACGTCCTCGACCCTCAGCACCGACTGCTGCTCGAGGTGGCCTGGGAGGCCCTGGAACACGCCGGGATGCCACCCGAGCGGCTGGCCGGCACCTCGACCGGCGTCTTCACCGGGCTCAGCTACCACGACTACCTGGACCGCCTCGACTGGCAACGCCATGAGAACGAGGGCTCGATCCTGGCGAACGGACACTGCGTGGCGGCGGGCCGGATCTCCTATCTGCTGGGGCTGCACGGCCCGTGCGTCGCCCTGGACACCGCCTGCTCCTCGTCGCTGGTCGCCGTGCACCTTGCGGCCCAGGCGCTGCGCGCGGGCGAATGCGACCTGGCCCTGGCCGGCGGGGTCACCCTGATGTTCGACCCCAAGATCACCCGCTCGTTCACCCGGATGGGCATGCTCTCGCGCCGTGGGCACTGCCACGCCTTCGACGCCGCCGCCGACGGCTTCGTACGCGGCGAGGGCTGCGGGATCGTCGTCCTCAAACGCCTCGCCCACGCCGTACGGGACGGCGACCGGATCCTGGCGGTGCTGCGCGGCTCCGCCGTCAACCAGGACGGCCGGTCCGACGGACTCGCCGCGCCCTCGGCCGCCGCCCAGCACGCCCTGTACGAGGAGGCGCTGGCCCGGGCCGGGGTCGATCCGCGCGATGTGGGGATGGTCGAGGCACACGGCCCCGGCACCCCGGTGGGGGACCCGGTGGAGTTCGCCAGCCTCGCCGCGGTGTACGGGACCGGCCCCGGCCGATGCGCCCTGGCGTCGCTCAAGACCAACCTGGGCCACTTGGAACCCGCCGCCGGGGTGGCCGGGCTGATCAAGGCCGTGCTGTGCCTGCGCCGCGGCACGATCCCGCCCAACCTGCACTTCACCCGCTGGAACCCGGCCATCGAGAACGCCGCCGCGACGCGGCTGTTCGTACCCACCGAGCCGACGCACTGGCCGATGCTTACCACCCCCCGGCTGGCCGCCGTGTCCTCTTTCGGGTTCTCCGGGACCAACGCCCATGTGCTGCTGGAGGAGCCACCCGCCACCTCGGCCCGCCGCCGCGCGCGGCCACCGCGGCGGGAGCGGGACGCCGCACCCCTGGCCTTCCTCGTACCGGCCGGCTCCCGGGCGGCCCTGCCGGCCGCGGCGGGGCGCCTCGCGGACTGGCTGGAAGGCGACGGCGCGGCCGTACCGCTGCGCGACATCGCCCACACGCTCGCGGTGCGGCGCAGCCCGGGCCGTGGGCGGCTCGGTGTCGTCACGGCGTCCCGGGACGAACTCGTGCGAATTCTACGCGCGTCACAGGCGGGGCGGGCCCATCCGGCGGCGGTGATCGGGGAGGTGGGGGCCGCGGTGTCCCGGCGGCCGGTGTGGGTGTTCTCCGGTCAGGGCTCGCAGTGGCCGGGCATGGGGCGCGGACTGCTGCACGCCGAGCCCGCCTTCGCCGCCGCGCTCGCCGAGGCCGATGAACTGATCGCCGCCGAGGCCGGGTTCTCGGTACTCGACGTGGTGCGCTCCGGCGAACCGGTGACCGGCTGCGCACGGGTCCAGCCGGTGCTGTTCGCCCTGCAGACCGCGCTTGCGGCGGCCTGGCGCGCCCACGGCGTGGAACCCGCCGGGGTCATCGGACACTCCATGGGCGAGGTCGCCGCCGCGGTCGTGGCCGGGGCGCTGTCCCTGGCCGACGGGGTACGGGTGATCTGCCGCCGCTCCGCGCTGCTGACCCGGGTCGCGGGGCGGGGCGCGATGGCGACGGTGGGCCTGGGGGCGGACGACGTACAGACCGAACTCGATGCGGAACACGGCCCCGAATCCGGCGCCGATTCCGGGGCCAGGGGAGCCGGGGCGGTGGACGCCGCGGTCACGGTCGCGGTCATGGCGGCGCCCGACGCCACGGTCGTGGCCGGAGACGCGGCACACCTGGAGCGTCTGGTCGCCGGCTGGGAGGCGCGCGGCATCCCGGCCGCCCTGGTCGCGGTGGACGTCGCCTCGCACTCCCCCCAGGTGGACCCGCTCCTGGCCGATCTGCGCGACGCCCTCGCCGATCTGGCACCCCGCACACCGAGCGTGCCGTTCTACACCACCGTGCTGGACGATCCGCACACCGTCCCCGCCTTCGACGCCGACTACTGGTGCGCCAATCTGCGCCACCCGGTCCGGTTCGCCGCGGCCGTCGCCGCCGCGGCCGCCGACCGCCACCTGGTGTACGTCGAGATCGCCCCGCACCCGGTCGTCACCCACTCCGTCGGCCGCTGCCTGGAGGCCATGGGTGACATGGGCGGCATGGCCGGCGGACACGTCGTGCTGCCCACGCTGCGCCGCGACGAGGACGAGACAGCCACCTTCCGCACCCAACTGGCCGCCCTGCACTGCGCGGGCGTCCCCGTGGACTGGACACGGCTGTACCCACGGGCCGCCCTCGCCGACGTCCCCACCATCACCTTCGACCGCAAACACCACTGGACCCAGCCCGCCCTCACAGCCGTTCCGGGAGGGCCGCCGCGCCCCGCCGCCGGTCCGCTGCCCGGCAGTCACACGGAGGTGCCAGGCGATCCGGTCCGGCACACCTGGCTCGGGGAGACCGGGACCGCCGCGCTGCCCTGGCTGGACGACCACAGGGTCTACGGCGCCCCCGTACTGCCCGGAGCCGCCCACTACGCCATCGCGCTCACCACCGCCTGCGAGGTCTTCGGCGCCCGGCCCACCGAAGTCGAGGTCACCGATGTGCACTTCCGCGAGCCGCTGCGGCTCGCCGAGCACACCGACATCACCACCACGCTCACCCTGGCGGCCGCCGACCGCGCCGACTGCGAGATCTTCGGACGCGGCGACGACGCCACCTGGATACGGCAGTCCACCGCGGTCGTGCGCCGGCTGACCGTACCGCCGAGGCCGCGCGCCGCGTCCGTGGAAAACCTCGCCCTGCGCCATCCGGTCCCCGTCGAACCCGCCTCCCTGTACGCCAACATGCGGGCCCGCGGGCTCCACCACGGGCCGGCGTTCAACGGGATCACCCAGGTGCACGCCTCCCGCCGCGGCGACAGCTTCTGGGCACGGGTCGAGACACCCGACGCGGCGCGCACCGCCGAGCACGCGCTGCGCGTCCACCCCGCCCTCGTCGACCTGTGCGGTCAACTCCTCATAGCGGGGCTGCTGCACGAGACCGACCCCGGGCTGATCCTGCCGGTCCGGATCCGCTCCGTACGGGTCCTCGGCGATACCGCGACCGCAGCGTACTGCCACGCCCGCGTCGTCGAGGCCACGCCCGACACCCTCATTGGCCACATCCGGCTGCTCGACGAGGCGGGCACCCCGGTCCTGGCCATCGACGGGCTGCGGCTGGCGCGTCACGCCGTCCCCGAGCCCGCCGAAGTCGACCACTGGTTCCTGGAGACCGGCTGGCACCGCGCCGAGCGGCCGGCCCCCGCGGCCACCGGGCCGGCGGGCGACTTGCTGGTCGTCGGCGAGGGCGGGACGGACGCCCCGGCGGGGGAGCTGGCCGACGCGCTGCGCGCGGCCGGGGCGCGGGCCGACACCTGGAACTGGCCCCCGGACGACCGCCGCCTCGACGCCTTCCGCGAGTCCCTGACCGCCCGCCTGACCCAGCGCGCCATCACGGCCGTGGTCCTCTTGAACGATGTGGACACCGACGCGGACCCGGCCACTGAAGCCCTCGCCCGCACATGCAGGGCGCTCGGCGCCGCCCAGGCGATCGCCGCCTGCGGCGCGGAGCCGCCCCGCCTGTACGTGATCACCCGCGGCGCCCGGGCCGTGGCACCCGGGGAGGTTGCGGATCCGGCGCAGAGCTCGCTCCGCGGGCTGGTCCGAGTGCTCACGCTCGAACACCCGCGCATGCGGGCCACGCTGGTGGACACCGCACCCAACGGCTCCAGCACGGATCGCGCCGGGGCCGTCGACCCCACCGCCCCCGCCTGGCCGTCGGACCTGGCCGCGGAACTGCTCGCCGACGCGCCCGAGGACGAGGTCGCCCTGCGCGGCGCCGCTCGCCACGTCGCACGGCTGGCCTACGCCCCGCTGACGGACGCCGAACGCTCCGCGGCCGTCGCCCGCGACGTGCGTTACGGCGTCGATGGCTTCCGGCTGCGGGCGGGCCGGCTCGGGGACCTCGGCAGCTTGGAACTCGCCGCGACGGGGCGGCCGGGGCCGGGGCCGGGGGAGGTGGAGGTGCGGGTGGCCGCGGCCGGGGTGAACTTCCGGGACGTGCTTACCGCCATGGGGCTGCTGCCCGGTGACCGCGACATCCGGTACCGGATCGGCTTCGAATGCGTGGGAGAGGTGACCGCGGCCGGGACGGGTGTCACCGAGTTCGCCGTTGGCGACCGGGTGCTGGCCGCGGATGTGAACGGTGGGGCGTTCGGTTCGTTCGCCGTCGTACCCGCCGAGGTGGTCGCACCCGCTCCGGACGGCCTCGACGCGGTCACCGCCGCCGGGTTGCCCATCGCGTTCCTCACCGCCTGGTACGCGCTGCGCCACGTCGCCCGGCTGGCGCCGGGGGAGCGGGTGCTGATCCACTCGGCGACCGGCGGCACCGGGCTGGCCGCCGTCGCGGTGGCGCGGCTGCTGGGCGCGGAGGTGCTGGCCACCGCGGGCAGTGAGGACAAGCGGCGGTTTCTGCGCGGCATGGGCATCACCCATGTCATGGACTCGCGCTCGCTGGACTTCTGCGCGCAGGCCCGGGCGGCGACCGGCGGGGAAGGGGTCGACGTCGTCCTCAACTCACTGGCCGGCGCGGCGATCAGGGCCGGGCTCGAAGCGCTGCGGCCGTTCGGCCGGTTCGTCGAGCTGGGCGTGCGCGACATCCTCTCCGACGCCCCGCTGGGTCTGGCGCCGTTGCGCCACAACATCACGCTGAGCACCGTGGACCTCGGCGAACTGCAGCGCGACCGGCTGGCGGTGTTCGGCGCGGCGCTGCGCGAGGTGGTCGCCGAGCTGGCGGCGGGGCGGCTGGCGCCGCTGCGGTGTACGGAGTTTCCGCTGTCGGCGGCCTCCGACGCGTTTCGGCTGATGGCGGGTGCGGGCCATATCGGCAAGTTGGTGCTGACCGTGCCGGAACGGGGCGAAACCGGCGCCGTGCTGCCCGACGGGCCGCGGCCGGTGCGCGAGGGCGGGGCGTATGTGATCACCGGCGGTCTGCGCGGGCTGGGTCTTGCCACCGCGCGCTGGCTGGCGGCCCGGCGCGCCGGACATCTCGTACTGAACGGCCGCACCGCGCCCACGGCCGCCACCGCGCGGGAGCTGGGTGGACTGTCGGCCGCCGGGACCCGGATCACCGTGGTGCTCGGCGATATCGCCCGGCCGGGCACGGCCGAGCGCCTGGTGGCCGCCGCCACCGCGGACGGGACGCCGCTGCGTGGAGTGGTGCACAGCGCCATGGCGCTGGACGACGCGACGGTCACCAACATCCGTGACGACCAACTGCGGCGGGTGTGGGCGCCCAAGGCCACCGGTGCGTGGCGGCTGCACGAGGCCACCGCCGGGCAGCCGCTGGACTGGTTCGCGGTGTTCTCCTCGATGGCCTCGCTGTTGGGCAACCCAGGCCAGGGCGCGTACGCCACCGCGAATGCCTGGCTTGACGGGTTCGCGGCCTGGCGTTCCGCGCGCGGGCTGCCCACCCTCGCGGTCAACTGGGGCCCGTGGGGTGAGACCGGCGTCGCCACCGGCTTCGCCGACCGCGGCTACGAGACCATCCCCACCGACCGGGGCCTACGAGCGCTGGGCGCCCTGCTGGCGCACGGCCGGGTGCAGACCGGGGTGATCCCCGGTGAGCCGGGCACCTGGATTCCGGCGGCCGGGCGGCAGTCGGCGCTCTTCGTCCCCCTGCTTCCCAGCGGAACCGACGGAACCGACGACGCCGATGGCACACAGAACACAGGCGACGCAAGGGACGGCGACGACATCCGCGCCCGGCTGGCCGCGCTCCCCGCGGGACTGGCCCGCCGCTCGGCCCTGGAGGCGTACTTGGGCGACCACATCCGTACGGTTCTCCGCCTCAGCGGCTCCACGCTGGACCCGCAGACCTCCCTGAAGGCCCTCGGCTTCGACTCCCTGCTGGCCATGGAGTTGCGGGTGCGGCTCGAATCCGGCCTGGGCGTCAAGCTCGCCGCCAACTTCGTCTGGCAGCACCCGACGGTGGCGGAGCTCGCCGTCGGACTCGCCGAGCACATGGGTCTTGACATCGCCGGGGGTACGCCAGGCGGCCGACACCTGGCCGCCGACTGACGGTGACCGCGGCGTCAATTTTCGGACACACGGCGGGCCAATTCTGGTCAGGTGCTGGTCCGCCGTGTGTTCCTCAGTCGTGTCGCCCATGTCGCCCTTGTCATCCATCCGCACCAGTGCGTGCTGCTCGGGCTCGCGGGCTCGTTGGCGCTGGCGGCGGGAGGAAGGACCGCCGGAGCGCTGCCCGTCGCGGACGTCCTGGTCCCCGATTCCGGGGGCGCCGCGCTCGGCCTGGTCAGTACGTACTTCGGCCTCGTACTGCTGGTCGGGGCCTGGCTGTTGCTGGGCCGTGCGGTACGCGGCCCCCGGCCGCCGGGCCCGCGCGACCTGCTGGTGACCCTCGCCGTCTGGGCCGCCCCGCTGCTGGCCGCGCCCCCGCTGTTCAGCCGGGACGTCTACAGCTATCTCGCCCAGGGCGCCATGGTCGACGCGCGCTCCCCCGTGGCGCCCATCCCCAGACGGCCATGAACGAGGCGATCGTCGCCGCCTCCGAGGCCGTGAACTCCCTCGCGGCGGAGGCGGGCG
>NZ_JBSFMM010000257.1:0-15095 GCF_053599555.1 Streptomyces sp. NPDC000941 | reverse complement strand
TTATATATGTGAGACATTAAGGAGGGGGGCGCGGGAGGGCCGGCTGAGGGCGGCGCCCCGCCCGGCGCGCTTCCGCCCCTTGCTCCCCCACCCGCCCGCGCCCGCCGGGCCCGCCCCGGGCGGCGCGCGGTGCGTTCGGCCCGGCCTTCCCGCCAGCGCTTAGCGATCTTTTCACCCCATACATCGCCTTATCGGGCCTATCCGGACGCATCACCCTATAGTGGGCTGACGGTGAGCGCTGTTCTCTCCTGTCCGGAGGTGTTCCATGCCCCGATTCAGCATCGTCATCGCCGCCTATCGAGTGCAGGGTTTTCTGAGCAGCTGCCTGGACTCGGCGCTGACCCAGTCGTTCGAGGACATCGAGGTGGTGGCGGTCGACGACTGCTCTCCGGACCACTGCGGCACGATCGTCGACGAGTATGCGGCCCGGGACAGCCGGGTCGTCCCCGTCCACCAGCAGGTCAACTCCGGGCCCGGTCACGCCCGTAACGCCGGGGTCGACCAGGCCACCGGCGACTATCTGCTCTTCCTGGACGGCGACGACACTCTCGCCCCCGGCACCCTCCAGGGCCTCGCCGACCGGCTGGACCTCTGCGCGGACCCGGACATCCTCTACTTCAACCACGTCCGCACCTACTGGTGGGACCGCGCGGAACCCAGCCTCTTCGGCGGGCTGCTGGCCTCGGCCGGGACCGATGTCTTCTCCATCCAGGAGCGCCCGGAATTCCTGCGGATATTCGCGATGTCGTCCAATCGCGTCTACAACCGCGCCTTCTACACCCGCCACGGCTTCGCGTTCAGCGAGGGCATCTACGAGGACGCCCTGCTCTCGTACAAGACGATGCTGACCGCCGAACGAATAGCCTGCGTGGACCTGGTCGGCCTGGAATACCGCCAGCGGCGCTCCGGCGCCAGCACCGGCACCCCCGGCGAGAAACACTTCGCCATCTTCAAGCAGTACGCCCGCCTCTTCGAATTCCTCGACGGCAGACCGCATCTGGAGCCGCTGCGCCCGATGCTCTTCGAACGAGCCGTCTCGCACTTCCTGTTCTGTCTCGGCCGCCGCTCCCGGGTGGCGGCCCAGGACCGGCCCCGCTTCTTCGACCGGGCCGCCGCGTGGTACCGCGACCATGTGCCCGACGGATTCACCCCGCCCGCCGACGCCGAATGGCGCTTCGAGGCGCTGGCGCGCGGCTCCTTCGTCCGCTACCGGGAGCACGAGCTGACGGAGCGGGCGGCGGCCGGGGCCCGCAAGCTCAAGCGGATGACCCGGCGGCCCCTGGCCGCCCGCGCCAAGCGGAGCCTGTACCGGGTCCACCGGCGCCGGTCGGTCGACCCCAACCTGGCCGTGTACTCCGCGTACTGGGGCCGTGGAGTGCTGTGCAACCCAGGGGCGATCTACTACAGGGCCAAGGAACTGGCCCCGGAGGTGCACGGCCTGTGGGTGGTGCGCAAGGCGGCGGTCGACTCGCTTCCGGAAGGCGTCGACTACGTCATCTCCGGGACCCGGGACTTCTATTGGGCGATGGCCCGCGCCAAGTACTTCATCAACAACGTCAATTTCGCCAATGACGTGGTCAAGCGGCCGGGCACGGTGCATCTGCAGACCTTCCACGGCACGCCGCTCAAATGCATGGGCCTTGACCAGCAGCGCTATCCGGCCGCCGCGTCGGGGATGAGCTTCGGCAATCTCCTCAAACGCGTCGACCGCTGGGACTACGCGCTCTCCTCCAACCGGCATTCGAGCGAGGTGTGGGAGCGCGTCTATCCCGCCTCGTACCGGCTGCTGGAGTACGGATATCCGCGCAACGACGTCTTCTTCTCGGCCTCGGCCGAGGACGTCCGGCGCATCCGCAAGGAACTGGAAATCCCGGACGGAGCCCGTACGGTCCTCTACGCCCCCACGATCCGCGACTACCAGAAGGGCTTCACGCCCCGCCTGGACCTCGAGCGCTTCAGCCGCGCCCTGGGCCCGGACGCGGTGCTGCTGGTGCGGGCCCACTACTCGTACCAGCCGCAGGCCGGGCTCCGGCAGCTCCAGGAGGCGGGTCTTGTGGTCGACGTCTCGCGCCACCCGTCGGTGGAGGAGCTGTGCCTGGCCGCCGATGTGCTGGTCACGGACTACTCGTCGATCATGTTCGACTACGCCAACCTGGACCGCCCCATCGTCGTCTACGCGGACGACTGGGACATCTACCAGGCCACCCGCGGCGTCTACTTCGACCTGCTCTCGGGGCGGCCGGGCGATACGCCGGGGCCCGTCGCCCGTACGGAGGACGAGCTGATCGCCGTCTTCCGCGACGACCGCTGGCGCGACGACGACGCGACCGCGCTGCGCACCGCCTTCCGGGCCCGCTTCTGCCAGTTCGACGACGGGCACGCGGCCGAGCGGGTGGTACGGACCCTGATGCTGGGCCAGGACGCGGCCGAGGTCGCCGCCGAGGTCGCCGCCGAGGTCGCCGCCGACAACTCGGCGCGGGCGTCGGTGTTCCAGCGCCATGACCTCCCCGTCAAACGGGGCCTGATCACCGGGGTGCCGCCGCATGCGGCACGGCCCACACCGCTGTCTCCCGACCACAACTGACCCCGCCGCGTCCATGCCGTGAACCTGAACCCGGAGACCGGAGCACCCATGCCCTCTGCACCCCCTCCCCGCGTCAGCGTGATCGTCCCCGCCTACAACGCCATGCCGGAGCTGACCCGCGCCATCACCTCCGCCCTCGACCAGACGCTCGGCCCGGACCGCATCGAGATCATCGCGGTGAACGACGGCTCGACCGACGGCACCGGCGCGGAGCTGGAGCGCCTCGCCCAGGGGCGGCCCGCGCTCCGCGTCGTCCACCAGGACAACTCCGGCTGCGCGGGCGGCCCGCGCAACACCGGCCTCGACCTCGCGCGCGGCGAGTTCGTCTTCTTCCTCGACGCCGACGACTACCTGGGGCCGGACGCGCTGCGCCGCATGGTCGCCATGGCCGACGAGAACGGCACCGACGTCGTCCTGGGCAGGATCGCCTCGGTCGGCGGGCGCGCCGTCCCCCGGGCCGTCTTCAGCCACAACCAGCCCCGTACCGACGTCTTCTCCTCCGCCGCCTATCTGACCCTGGGCCCGTGGAAGCTGTTCCGCCGCTCCCTCATCGAACGGCTGCGGCTGCGCTTTCCGCTCTTCCGCAACTGCGAGGACAAGCCGTTCACCGTGGCCGCCTACCTCAACGCCTCCGGTATCTCCGTGGTCGCCGACTACGACTGCTACTACGTCCGCTACCGCGAGGACCGCAGCAACCTCACCCTCACCGCCGGCGACCTCGTCCACCGCATGGACGGCATCGGGCTGTGCTTCGAGACCGTGGCCCGCTATCTGGAACCCGGTCCGCGCCGCGACCGCATCATGCGCCGCCACGTCGAATGGGAGCTGTGCGGGCCGCTGCGCGGACTGCTGCCCCGCGAGAGCGAACAGGACGCGCGTGAGCGCTTCTATCCGCGGTTCCGGCACTGGGCGCGGACCTGGGCGAGCGACGCGATCTACCGGCAGATCGACGCCCCCGACCGGCTGCTGATCCATCTGCTGCGCGCCGACCGCTTCGCGGACGTTCTGACGGTCGCGCGGAACGCCAGGGAGGACGCGCGGCGCGGCCATGTCATCGACAAGGGCCGCGTCTACTGGGCGCACCCCTTCTTCCGCGACCCGGACGCCGCCGTCCCCGACGACTGCTTCGACGTCACCGACCGGCTGCCGGTCCACCACCGCCTCGACGCGGCGCGCTGGCACGACGGCGGTACTGGTGCCGGTGTGCTCCGCCTGACGGGCCACGCGTACGTCGAGCATGTCGCGGCCCTCCAGCCGTGCACCGAAGTGGTCCTGCGCAAGTACCAGTCCGACCGCCCCGAGGTCCGGGTGCCCACCACCCCCCGCGCCGCCGCCGGTCTGCCCGGCGACGGCGCGTACGAGGGCGCGTACGAGGACGCGGGCTTCACCGCCGACATCGACCCGGCCACCGCCGACGGCGGGGCACCGCTTGAGCGCGGCCTGTGGAACGTCTACCTGGACGTGCGCGCGCAGGGCGTCAGCCGGACCGTACGGTTCGGCGGCACCCGCGAGGGCGGCGAGGCCACCCATCCGAAGCCGCGGAGCGTCAGCGTCAGCGTCACGGCGGGGCCCGACGGGCGGACCACCGTCGTCACGCCGTACTTCACCCCGTACGGCAACTTCTCCCTCGATGTCGGCCAGGTCGCCCACCACCTCGACGCCCCGTGCCAGGTCACCGAGGCGTCCTGGCACGGGGGCAGAAGCGGCGTCCTGGCCGTCAGCGGGCGGCTGACCGCCGCGGAGGGCAGTGGGCTGCTGCTGCGCGCGGAGAACGGAAGCGGCGAGGTGCGCGAGATACCGGTGCGGTGGCATGACGAGCCGTCGGGTGATTTCACAGCCCTGCTGCCCGTCAGAAGGCTCACCCGCGGCCTGTGGACACTGACCCTGGTGATGACGGGCGACGACGGCCCCGAGCCGTGCCGCGCCATGGCCGTGCCCCGCTTCGGCGGTCTGGCCGGGACCCGCTGGTTCCGCTTCGGCCGCCCGTACTACGCCAAACCGCTGTGCTGGGGCCCGGCCATGGCGCTCGCCTTCGAGGTGGCGCCGGTCAGGGTCGCCACGGCCGCGCGGCGGCGACTGCGGCGGCTCCGTCCTTCCCGTGGCGTCGCGCGACAGGGTGGTGGTGTTGCGCGGCCCGGGACAGACGGGACAGGTGGATCGCCCGTACGAGGTACGGGGCGAGCGCCAGCAGGGTGAGCAGACAGGCCCCGGTGGCGGCCGTCAGCCCCGCCACCACCCACCGGGCGTCGCCGGTGGCCAGCGTCCCGGTGAGGCCGAGCAGCGCGGTCAGCTCGTATACGAGCATCCGCTGCCCCGGCCATTCGGTGAGCGACCGCAGCGGCCGGTCGGCGATGCCCGGCAGGCGCGGCGCGACATCGCAGGCCGCGAGCGGAAAGCGGAGCCGTCTGCGAATCATCGTGCGCATCGCGGAGTGCAGCGCCTGGCCGCCCAGCAGGCACATCACCAGCGTGATGGCGGCGGTCAGACCCGTATGGCCCGCCAGGTCCAGCCGGGCGAGCAGCAACAGCAGAACGACGCTGCGCACCTCGAAGCGGTGGGTCTCGCCGACGTGCAGCCGGCTCAGCCGATCCATCAGCCCCGGTTCGGTGCGGTGCAGAAAGAGGTCGCACACCACGCCGAGCAGCGCCGCCGCGGCGAAGGGCCAGCCCGCGCCGCACAGGGCGGTGAAGGGGGTGGCCGCCAGGCAGCCGGCCATCAGGACGAAGGCCGCGAGGCCGAGGGTGCTTCGTATGCCAAGGCGCTCCATGATGTGTGCCCTTCGCTATGGATCAGACATGCTGTTGATCAGACGCACTTACGCAAACATTAGGTGAATGATCACGTCTATACCTTTTGCATGGCTCTGGAGGGGTATGGAGTTGCGGCATTGGTGTGACAAGCGCCGCCCCTACGGCCCAGGCGCGCGGCGGGCCAGCGCCGCCAGGCCCCCCGGACGACCCGGCCGAGAGCCGGGGCGCCGCGCGGGCCGATTGGAAGGCGTCAGGGGGCACCGCCCAGCGGTAGCTGGGGGAGTATCGGGCACGGGATCGTCGGGCGGATGCGGTTCGCGCTGCATGCGACCACCTGAACCGAGGCGAATCCAGTACCTCGCAGGTACCATCCGCCGACGACATCGCCGCCCCAGCTGAGCCGGTTATCCGCTGCCGCGAATCGCTGGGCCTGCCGGGAGGGGGCCCTGTCGTGGTCAGTCAGGAATGAAGGGCTTAATTCGCTGATCTGGTCTCTGTACCAGGCGGAGGCTTTGTCCGGTGCTTCGAAGGTGGCCTTGATCATTCTGGCTGGGCGGAGCAGCCAGTGCGGTACCTCCAGCGGGGGTACTTCGCTCGCCATGAAAGCGGGGCTGGCCGCCGCGATCTGCTTCCACTCCTGGGGTGAGATGTCCTGGACGACGAGGTGCGGCGGCCGGCGCGCGGACTCGTCGTCGTACGTACGCCGCTCTCCGGACCAGCGGTAGCAGTGCCAGTGAGCCGGCATGGGCGGGGGCGGGGCTGTCATGCGGGGTACCTCCTGCGTGGCGGGAGCGGCCCCGTCCTGCAGCGGGGGCTGTCTGCGGACGGGGCCGCCGTTTACCTACGGCACGTGACGCCGGCTACCTCGCGTACTGGCGCCCGTCGTCCGAGTCGCCGGGGGACTGCCCGCCTGGGGACGGGGCGTCCGTGTCCGGCATGGTGTCGCCGTCCTCCGGGTCCTGGCGGACGACATGCTGTAATCGCATGGGGCCTCCTGAGTTCACCCGCGCAGGGGTGTCCCCGCGCGATGGCGCGGTGCTCGTCCCGGCCGCTGGCCTGCAAGCGGGAGGCCGGGGCGAGCCTTGCTGGACGGGACTTCGGCACAGGGGTCCAGACCACGCCGAAGTCCCTTCACCCCTCCCTTGTCGACGGCCGCGCCACGGCTATGCCGACCGGCAGGGGGTCTAGGGGTGGGCCGCTGGGCGACGATGCCTCATTCGCCGCCTCCCGACCGGGCCTGCCGCGCGGCCTCCTCGTAGGCGCGCAGTAGCCGCCCGCCCTCGGAGCAGGCGCCGGGCGTCCGACAGGCCAGGCAGCCCGCAGCGTGCTCCAGGGCCGCGTGCCACCCCACGCGGAGCTGGGAGCCCGCCTCGCACGGGGTGGTGGTGTTCTCGTCGTCGTAGACGATGACCTTCTGCGTGTGGCCGTAGCTGCTGCCCTCGTCGCGCCACTGCGATCCGGTGCGGGATGACACGGTCAGCTTCCGCCGAGGTTTTCGTAGTGGTCACACAGGGCGTTGACGGAGCGAGCGAGCCGCTGGGCGTGCGTGATCCGGGCGGGCAGCGTGGCGCCGGGTTCCAGGCGCATCCGCATGCGGGCCTCGCCGAGGCAGGCGCGTGCGCAGGCGCGCCGAGTGTCGTCATTGGGGAGCCCGTCGGCCATCTGCTCGACTTGGGGGACGGCAAGCACGATGTGCTCGCGCAGCCGGAGTGTGAAGGTTTCCAGTTCCTCGACGGAGGAGAGCTTGGCGTCCTCGGCAAGCAGGCGATGCGCGCCGATGCGCATCGCCTGGATGTCGAGGGGGCGTTGGTCCCGCTCTTCGCTGGTCAGCGGACGGGTGGCAGAAGTGGCCATGCTGACGCTCCTTGTGGCGTTTGCCGCGCCCCGGGAAGGCTCCGCCGCCGCGCCGGGGTTTCGTCGTACCCGCCGACGCTAGGAGTGAGATGTGCAGCACGGTCAGTAATGTGCAGAACTTTGCAGGGTGGTCTGCTGAGCCCGAGCGTTGACGTGCTCGCGCCCTTGACGTGGCCCTCAGGCTGCCCGACTCTTGCGCAAAGAACTGCACATTACGCGGATGGAGGCAGGCGTGCCGCTACGGTTCATCGGGATCGATCCCGACACCAAGACAGGAGACTCCCCGACCGTGTGGGTCGACCAGGAGAAGCACGAACTCGTCTTCCAGGGCTGGAAACCGGGCCTCGAACTCGAAGCCGAGTGCGCGGCGTTCGAGGTGCCGGGGCATGCCGTCGGCATCCCGGACGATGAGGCCGTGATTCGTATCCCCGCCAGGATGGCGCACATGATCAGGGAGGCATGCGATGCCCTCGAGCATCCCGACCATCGCTGACCTGATGGCCGACTGCACGCGCTCCGCCGTGCACCTCGAGATGCGGGACCACTACGGAGTAGCCGCGGAAGCCGACGAGTTCAGGGAGTGGCTGCAAACCGGCAGCTTGGACACCGACCCCGGCTCGCCGGGTTGGGCGCCCTGGGTCGACCTCGTCTCCAGCGCGGTGGCACGCGGTGTCGCCGTGCGCCGGGCCCGGATCGTGTCCGAGCCGGTCACCGACTACATCCGCTACGAGCACGCCTCCACCATCGTCAACGTGCAGGCAGGCGAACAAGTGCGCTGGCTGCCCCGTCGGCGTGCCTCGGACATCGCCCTGCCTGGCAACGACTTCTGGCTGTTCGACGACCACCTGATCCGCTGGGGCTTCTTCTCCGGGAACGGCGCCCTCATCGGGCACGAGATCTCCAAGGACCCGGCGGTCGCCAAGCTGTGCGCGGAGGCTTTCGACGCCGTCTGGGCGCGCGCCACACCCCACGACCAGTACCAGATCCACTGACCAGGAAGCACCGGCAGCCAGCTTATGCCCGTCTCGCCGTCCTCATCTGCCCAGGCCGCACGTGAAGCCGTCGCCCAGCGGCTGCGCGACCTCCGCAAGGAAGCCGGCCTGACGGTCGTGCAGCTGGCTGCCGAGTGCGGCTGGCACTACTCCAAGACCAGCCGCATCGAGAACGCCCTCACCGGGCCGTCCGCCACGGACATCCGCCGCTGGTGTGCCGCCACCTGTGCCGACGACCAGGCGCAGGAACTCGTCGTCCAGTCCATCAACGCTGAGACGATGTACCGGCAGTGGCGCGACCAGGTCCGGGCCGGACTCCGGCACATTCAGGAGAGCCGCGTCCAGGCGTTCCAGGCGACCCAGGTGTTCCGCATGTACTCCTCCAGCCTCGTGCCTGGTCTGCTGCAGACCGAGGGCTACGCGCGGGCCGTCCTCGGGATCGCCGCGAGCGTCCACGACCTGCCTACCGACGATAGTGAGGCGGCGGCCCGCGCGCGGATCGAGCGGTCCCGGATCATCCACGAGCAGGGGCACCGCTTCGTCGTGGTCATCGAGGAGTCGGTGTTGTACTGCCAGGTCGCCGATACTGACGCCATGGCCGCCCAGTTGGGCTACCTGCTGACTGCCGGCGCGCTGCCCGCGGTGTCGCTCGGGATTATCCCGATGGCGGCCCCTCGGACGCACTGGACCGAGGAGACCTTCCACATCTACGACGACCGGATGGTGTCCGTGGAGCTGGTGACCGCCGAGGTGAACGTGGTTCAGCCCGGCGAACTCGCCCAGTATCTGAAGACGTTCGAGCGGCTGCGCAGCATGGCCGTATACGGGGCTGAGGCGCGGGCGTTGATCCTGAAGGCCATCGAGGTTCTTCACTGACTCCGGGCGCGACAAAGTCAACGATTTGGCCCTGGCACACGTCACATCGAGCGTAATCAGGGACGGCGGATCTCGTACACCGGTTAGGACCGACTGAATGCGCCCTGCTCACAGCTGTTGCTGTGGGCAGGGCGCACTGTCGCTGTATGGGGCGGGGCTGGTGCCGGGCTCAGGGGGTGGGGAACTCCGCACGCTGGACGGCGGAGACGAACGATGACCACCCGTCCGCTGAGAAAACCAGTGCCGGACCGTTCGGGTCCTTGCTGTCACGGACGGGAACAACGCCGCGCGAGGCGACGAGGTTGGCGGCGACCTCTATGCAGGCGCCGCCGTTGTTGCTGTACGAGGACTTGAACCAACGGGGGGATTCGGTCGTCACGGGGTGCCCTTTCGCAACTGGCTGATCATGGCCACAGACTGTGCCTGAGAAGGCGCTTCGGCCTGTAGCTGATGGTAGGCCGTCAGTAGGGGCACCACTGAGGTGCTTTCCCGTTCGAAATGGCCCCGCTGGGCGGACTCCGCGTACGACACGAGCGAACGGTCCGACATCGTCAGGATGTAGAGCGGCAGGTCGAACGGGCGGCGCGTCCCCATGTCGAACGGGGCGAGCTGGAGCACGGTGTTCGGCAGCTCGGCGAACTCGAGCAGCCGCGCGAACTGGGCGTCCATGACGGCGGGTTCGCCGATGGGGCGACGGACACAGCTTTCGTCCAGCACCACGAAGACCAGCGGCGGAGGCGTCCGGACTAGCGCGGCTTGCCGCTCCGCGACGAACGCCACCCGCTCCTGCGCCTGCTCGGCGGTGATGGCCCCCCGCTTGACGGCGCTCTCTGCCAAAGCCGTCGCGTACTCCGGTGTCTGGAGCAGGCCCGGGATGACTCCCACTTCGTACAGCCGGATCTCCGCTGCCCGGCCCTCGTGCCCGACGTACTCGGGGAAGCCTTCCAGCAGGCTGCCGTGGCGGATCTTGCGCCACTCGCGCTCGAACGAGTCTTCCGTCCCCTCGATCCCGAAGGCGCGGTCCGTACTGCGCACGAACCGAAGAGTAGGAGGCTTGCGAGCAGTTTCGACGGCCGAAACATGCACGCTGGAATATCCTGTCAGCTCCCCCAGCTCTTCCTGGGTCCAGCCACGGCTCTCACGTAAGCTGCGCAGACGCGCCCCGAAGGCAGCCAGCGGACTGCTGTCCGGATGCAACTCCTTGCGGTTCAAGAGGCGTTCACCGTCCTTCGTTCTTGTTTGAGCAGTTGCTTACTTCCCCACTGAAGGCCACGCTGAACCCCCTTGGTAGTCAAAGCACTACAGAGAGGAGTCGTCGATGTCCAACGAGACCACGACCCCGCCGGGCGGGCGCGAGCCTCAGCCGGTTGGGCAGCAGCAGGGGCAGCAGGGCGGCGACGACCGTCCCACCCTTGAGGAACTGCGACAGCAATCGGCGGCCCTGAGCGAACAGATCACCCAGCATCTGGGGCGGGGGCCGCAGTGAACGGCAGGGACTGGACCAAGGTCCTGCCCAGTCTCGCGGTCGGCATGGTGGTCTACGACCGGCGTTACGACATGCCCGGGACCATCGCCGACTTCGACGGGCCGATGGTGTGCCTCACCCGTCCCACCGGCCTCGAATGGCGATCGCACTGTGCCTCGGTGCGCCCTGCTACGGCATACGAGCGGCGGCAGCTGCGGGCCATCGCCCGGCTGCATGCCCAGCGACAACGAGGCACGGCCTCCGCGTAGGCCCCAGAGCATTTCCCCGGATCGGATTCTCGCCCATGGCTGACGGACCCTGGCACGCCGAATGGACGTTCATCAGCGCATCCGGCGTCACCACAGGAACAGCCAACAGTGCCCGGTACTTCGATATCCGTACCGCCATCTTCAAAGCGGCCGACAAGTCGCTGCGGGACCTGGCACACAATGAAACAGCCGAGAGAGAAGAGCCCTGGAAACTCCTCGTCAGAGCCTTGTACTCCGAAGCAATGCTTACAGCCGACGAGACCGGCACATGGCAATACCTGAGTCCGGACGGCTGGGCGAACGTCACGGTTCGCTTTTCGCCATAAGGGAAAATGTGACCAAACCGGCGGGGCGTCGGGGTGGCGGGCGTCGCCGCCTGGCTTCAGGCCGGTGGTATCGGCCTTGTGGGGCCGACCGGGGAAGCTTCAACGAGGTCTTTGTCGAAACGATATCTAGCATCGTCGGCAAGTGGTATCGTTTCACTGAAGCAAGAGCATCTGCGAAGGGATCATCCATATGACCAGAACCGTCATCGACCTCGACGACGCCATGGTCACCGAGGCCATGCGCATCTTCGGGACGAAAACGAAGGCCAAAGCCGTCCGCCTCGCCATGGAAGACGCCGTCAAGAGGCACCTGCGGCAGGAGGGCTTCGACGCCATGGAGGCCGGCGAGCTCGACTTCAGTGAGATCGTCGAGAACACCGGGCCCCGCAACGCAGACGGTTCCCTCAAGCGCGACGGCGACCGCGACGGAGGCCGCGCCGCCTGATGCAGGACCGCTACCTGATCGATAAGTCCGCCCTCGCCCGCTGGACGAAACCGAGCGTCAAGGAGGTGCTGAAGCCTCTGCACGAGCGCTACCTCCTCGCCGTGTGCCGGCCCACCGAGTTCGAGATGATCCACTCCGCACGGGACAGCTCGGAAGCAACACGGATCAGCACCTGGCTCCACGCCTTCGACTACCTCCGCACCGACGACGACATTTTCGTACGCGCTCTCGAGATCCAGCGCCATGCCCTCAACGCAGGCTTCCACCGCGCTCTGTCCCTCCCCGACCTGCTGATCGCCGCCACAGCGGAACTGAACCGGCGGACGGTCCTCCACTACGACGGAGACTTCGACATGATCGCCTCCCTCACCGGCCAACCCACCGAATGGGTCGTTCCGCCCGGCAGCGCCGACCGATGAGCACCTACGGCCCCGACCCGCGGCGGGCCAGCGCCGCCAGGGCGGCCAGGCCCGCCCGGAGCCTGCGGGCGGCGTACGGCCGGCGGGGGGCCGGGGCGCGGGCGGACGGGAGGTACGGGGCGTTCCAGGCGTCGGGGAAGGGCGAGCCGCCGGGGGTGAGGAGGTTCGTCGTCTCGTCGCACGCCAGGATCGCGATCAGCCATCGCCGTACGGCCCGGTGGAAGTCCGGGGTCAGCGGGGCCGGGGCGAGCAGCCAGTCGCGGCACTGGCCGCTGACGGCGCGCCGGTAGCCGCTCTCGTCGTAGCGCAGCCAGGGCGCCTCGGGGGTGATGGGGTGCAGCCCGTATCCGCGGGCGACCAGGGGGGCCAGGGACCGGCGCAGCGCGTCGTGGTCGGCGCTGGGCAGCAGTTCGCAGACGATCCAGGGGCGGTGGCGGTCGACGGTGCGCAGCGCGCCCTCCAGCACGGCCGCCTCGAAGGTCTCCACATCGATCTTGACGAGGTACGGGGCGGCGTCCCGCTCCGCCGTGAACGCGTCGACGGTGGTGACCGGGACCCGTACCGAGCCGCTGTGTCTGCGGTGCGCGCTGTTCAGCGAGTTCGAGGACTCCGTCTTCTCCGACAGATACAGCTCGGCGGTCCCGGGCGCCGAGGAGACCGCGGACTCCACCACCTCGTAGGACAGCCGGTTGGACGCGCGGATGCGGCGGCACAGCCCCGCGGTGTCCGGCGTCGGCTCGAAGGCGTACGTCCGCAGCCTGCCGCGCCCGTAGACCGCGCTGATCAGCGCCGAGTACAGCCCGATATGCGCGCCGATGTCGTACACCGCGCTGCCCGTCGGCGCCCGCTGGGCCAGGGCCAGCAGGGTGGCCTGCGTGGTCGGCTCGTACCCGGCCAGCCCCGCCCGGCGCAACTGCCGCTGCACCGCCGTCTGTTTGCGGCTGAGCACGTTCAGCGCCCGCGGATAGGGGCCCTCGGCGGCGATGACGTCCGGATTCAGCGGGAGGGTGATGGCGAGGGGCATGGCTGACGGGCCTCCTGACGGGCGATGGCCCGCTCCAGCGGGCTGGGGACCGGGAAGTAGGCGTCGAGGAAGGGGCGGAGCAGCGCCAGCTGGTCCGCGAGATCCCGCTCGCACGAGACCGTGTCGTTGAGGCAGAACGCCTGGCGGTGCCGGGACCGCAGCAGTCTGGCCAGCCGGGCCGGGATACCGGGCTGGGCCAGGTCGAAGTAGTCGTAGCGCAGCGGCGCGGGCACGGCCCGGCCGGTCAGGAAGGCGTAGTAGTGGTGGAGCGCGGAGGGCAGCGAGATGTCCGAGACGCTGCGCACCCGGCTGGCCATGGTGGTGCGGTACGGGCCGGGGAACTCGCGCTCGATCTCGGCGAGGACGCTTCTGCGCAGCGCGTGCGGGGTGTGCTTGAGCTTCTGCGTCACCGTCGTTCCAAACCTCCCTTCCAGCAGCGCCCGGTTGTTTTTTCCGGCCGCCGAGACCGGGACGTCGCCGGGGTGGGTGGGGCCGAGCGGGATCAGCGCGCGGGAGAGGAAGAACTTCGTCATGCCGTTGGCCAGGAAGAAGTCCTGGGGGGTCACCGGGGAGCCGAGGAACACATCGTCGTTGAAGTACAGGAAGTGCTCGGCAAGACCGTCGATATGGTGCAGCCGGGTCTCGATGGCCTGGGAGTTGAAGGTGGGCAGGGCCCGCGGGTCGTCGAAGATGTCGCGGTGGTCGACGACGGTGATCCCGGGGTGCGCGCTCGCCAGCCACGGCGGCACCTGGTCGTCGGTCACCAGATAGATATGGCGCACCCAGGGGGCGTACATGTGCAGGGAGCGCAGGGAGTAGCGCAGCTCGTCCCGGTTGGCGTAGCGGGCCTCGTTGGCCGCCTGCTCGTGGTACGGACCGGCCGCGTCGTCGCCTTCGGCCGTCCATTCGGCGCGGCGGCTGCGCCATGCGGGGTCCGCGCCGTCGACCCAGGTGTAGACGACGTCGACGGGGAAGCGGACCTCGTCGGGCAGGCGGGTGGTGAACTCGGGGCGGGTGCGCACCAGCGGGCCGGGCTGCCACCCTTCTGCCGGGGCCAGTCGGGTGAAGAGGTGGCCCGGAGCGTGTACGGCGGTGCAGGCGGCGGGCACGAAAGCGGTTGTGCGGTTGGGGCGGGGCGCGATGAGCAGGTCACCGCCTCCGCCCTGGTCCTCATCCTCGGCCCTGCCCCGCCGCCAGAACTCGATATCGCAGCCGTACGCCACACCGAGCACCAGACCCGCGCCGGTGCCTGAGCCGGCGCCTGCGCCGGTGCTCGAGCCAGGGCTCGCGCCGGGGTTTACGCCAGGGCTTGCGTAGAAGCGGGTGAAGCGGACGACGGGGGCGGTGGACAGCCGCCGCCAGGCCCGCACGGTCCGGCCGTCCCGGGGCACCGTCCCGGGGCGCTTGCCGCGCCCGGGCAGTGACACATAGCCGGCCTCCCGGGCGCACAGCTCGCTGAGCGCCGCGACCACTTGGGGCCGCTCATCGGCGGGCACCCCGACGGCCGAGGAGACATTGCCGTACGCGCGGACCACGAAGTGGTCGATCCCCGCCTGCTCCAGCGCCTCGCACACCAGCCGCAGATTCTCGGCGCGTGCGTGCAGCGGGGTGGGCACGGTGGCGACCTGGGCGACCCGCGGCCCGTGCCGGTCGACGACCACGATCCGGTCCGGTTCGGACAGCAGCCCCGCCCGGCGCAGCCGGCGCCGCCCCCACCGCAGCCGCAGCGCGCCGGACGCCGCCGAGAGGCGGCCCAGGCCCCGCATGGCCGCCCGGCGCAGCCCGGCGCCGGTCACCGCGACGACGGCGCGGCGGATGCGGTACGGGACCCGGCGCCGGTAGCGGCGCACCAGGGGTGGGACGTCGGAGCGCCAGGGCAGGTGGGGGGTGGGCGGTGCGGTACGGGGCATCCTGGGTCCTGGTTCTTGCGTCGGTGCTGCTTCTTGCGTCGGTGCTGCTTCTTGTGTCAGGGAAGGCTGCGGGGGAGTCGGCGGTGGGGGTGGCCGGCGGGGTGGCGGGCTACGAGGGCACCTGGGCCGAGGAGGCGGCCGGTGCCGGTGCCGGTGCCGGCGCCGGGCGGTGCGCGGCGGG
>NZ_JBSFMM010000256.1:0-15135 GCF_053599555.1 Streptomyces sp. NPDC000941 | reverse complement strand
CCCCGTTGCACCAGAACATCAAGAAGTACCTGCTCAAGACGGGCAACACCGCCGGCACGATCAGGATCTCGAGCAAACTCGGCACCGGCGCCTGCCACCAGCCGCGGTGGCGGGCGCCGGGGACGACGGTGGCCACGTGGCGCTCTTCAGCGATGGTGGTCGGCGCGGGTGGCGCGTCGGTAGGTCGCCGTGATCCGCGCGAGTTCTTCCGGGGACCGGGCGTCCCCCGTGCGCTGCATCTCCCGGTTGGCGGCGACGACCGCGGCGGTGGCCTCCCGGCGCGCCTTCTCATAGGCGGCCAGCCCCCAGGGAAAGTCCAGAGCAAGTTGCTCGGCCAGCACCCGGGCGTCGACGATGGCCTGCGACGCCCCGTTGGCCCCGACCGGGTACATGGGGTGCGCGGCGTCGCCGAGCAGGGTGACCCGCCCCTCGCCCCAGGTCGGCAGGGGGTCGCGGTCGACCATCGGGTATTCGAGGATCGCCGGGCTGTCGCCGATCAGCGCGGGTACGTCGAGCCGGCCCAGGTCCCAGGAGCCGAAGTGCTGCAACACCTCCTCGGCCCGGCCAGGGGTGTTCCAGTTGGCGTCGCCGGGCAGTGGCCCGGGCTCGGCCACCGGCACCAGGGCCACCCAGTTGATCAAGGACGGGCCGATCGGATAGGCGACCAGTTCGACGTTGCCCGCGCCGCGTGCGATCACCGACGAGCGGCCGCCGAGGAACGGCCTGGCCTCGGCCGCCCCGCGCCACATCCGCACCCCCGACCACAGCAGCGGGCCCTGGTCCGGGTGCAGCCGCGCGCGCACCGCCGAGTGCAGACCGTCCGCGCCGACCAGGACCGCCGCCTCGATCTCGGCCCCGGGCACCCGGACCCGGACCGCGTCGGCGTCCTGCTCGAAGCCCAGCAGCCGGGTGCCGGTGCGTACGGCGTGCGGGCCGAGCCGGTCGCGTACGGCGGCCAGCAGCAGTGACTGCAGCCGGCCGCGGTGCACGGAGTACTGCGGCCACCGGTAGCCACCGGCGAGCCCGCGCTCCTCGGTGTAGAGCACCTTCCCGAACTGGTCGCAGTACACGTTCTCGGCGGTGGCGACCGAGATCCGGGCGAGGTCGTCGCCGAGGCCGAGCGCGGTCAGCTCCCCCACGGCGTGCGGCAGCAGATTGATGCCCAGGCCCAGGGGGCGCAGCTCGCGGACGGCCTCGATCACGGTGGCCTCGAACCCCGCGGCGTGCAGGCTCAGGGCGGCGGTCAGCCCGCCGATGCCGGCCCCCGCGATCAGCACCCGCACGGTCAGTCCCTGATCTCGGGCCGGTCTATGATCCGCAGCCAGCTGCCGTCGGGCTGCCGCCGTACGACCTGGACCCGCCCGCCGGTGTTGTCGGCCGGCCGGGTCGAGGTGACGGCGAGGTCGCCGTTGCGGACGGTCGGCAGCGTCGGTTCCTGTTCGAAGCGCGGAACCTGCGCCAGCATCTGCTCGAACACCGCCCGGATCGCCTCGCGGCCGACGGTCTGGGACCCGGGCGGGAAGGCGAGCACGGCATCGGGTTCGTACAGCTCGGCAAGGCCTTCGACGTCACCGGCGTTGGCCCGCTCCACGAACAGGCGGGTGACGTCTTCGGGCTCGGTGGCGCGCTCGCGCGCGGTGGTCCGGTCGGTCATGGCTGCTCCTGCTCTCCCACATTCTGTCTCTTGCTGACACCTCCACTCTGCGACCCGGCGATCTAGAAGTCCAAGAGCTGGTTGTGCTGCCCACCAGAAGCAATCGTTATAGCATCGGCCGTTATGGAACTCCGGCAGCTCGAATACTTCGTGGCCGTGGTGGAGGAGGCCAACTTCACCAGGGCGGCGGAGCGGCTTCATGTGGCCCAGCCCGGTGTCAGCGCGCAGATCAAACGCCTTGAGCACGAGCTCGGGCAGGAACTGCTCGACCGCTCGGGGCGCTCGGTGCGGCCGACCGAGGTGGGCGCGGCGGTCCTGCCCTACGCGCGGGCCGCGCTCTCGGCGGTGTCCGGGGTGCGGCTCGCCGTGGAGGAGCTGACCGGGCTGGTCCGCGGGCATGTCGCCATCGGCACGGTGACCTCCCACAATGTCGATCTGCCCACACTGCTGGCCGAGTTCCACGAGGACCACCCGGCCGTGGAGATCACCCTCACCACGGACAGCTCCGACGGGCTCGTCGACGCGCTGCGCGGCGGCCGGCTGGACGCGGCCATCATCGCCTACGGCACCACGCCGCCACCGGGCCTCGAGCTCCACGTCGTCACTCAGGACACCATCGTCGCGGCCGTCAGCCGGGACCACGAACTGGCGAAGCGGTCGACGATCCCGCTCGACGCCCTGCGCGACCGGGTGCTGATCGCCCTGCCCCGGGGCGCGGGCATCCGCTCGCTGCTCGACGAGGCCTGCGCCACGGCTGGTTTCACCCCGCATATCGCCTTCGAGGCCGGCACCCCCGCGGTGCTCGCCGAGCTGGCGGCGCGCGGCCTGGGCATCGCGATCGTGCCCTCGGGCGTCGTGCGGCGGCGCGAGGATCTGTGTGCCCTCACCATCACCCGCCCCGCGCTGCGCGGCGCCCTCGCGTTCGCCTGGCGCGCCGAGGGCCCCGTCAGCCCCGCCGCGCGCGCCCTGATCGGGCGCGCCCGGCAACTCATCGGGCAGGCTTAGGGCAGGGTTGGAGCAGGGTCAGGGCAGCTGCATGACCGCCTGCACCGGCAGGTGGTCGCTGGGGAACTGGCCGTCCCGGGAGTAGGGGTTGATGGCCGCGTAGTGGGTGCGCACGGTCGGCGAGGTGAGGATCCAGTCGATCCGGTCGCCGTCCGGGACCAGCGGCCGGTAGCCGTGGAAGGTCGCGTACTGCGCGCTGCGCCGCTCGGCCGCGTCCCAGGAGTCGACGAGGGTGCCGCCGCCCAGCATCGCGTCGTAGACCGGGTTGCCATGGGCGGCGACGTTGAAGTCGCCGGTGACGATGCGGGGAAGGGCCGCGTCGAGGCCACCGAGCCGCTCGGCGATCAGGGCGGCGGCGCGCTCGCGGGCGGGCTGGCTGCGGTGGTCGAGGTGGGTGTTGAGGGCGTAGAACTGCCCGCCGGTATGCAGATCATGGAAGCGGACCCAGGTGACCATACGGACCACCGCCCCGCCCCAGGTGTTGGATCCGATCACATACGGGGTGTCGGACAGCCAGAAGTGGTCGTACTCAAGCGGTTCGAGCCGGTTGGTGTCATAGAAGACGGCCATGAACTCATCACGGCTGCCGCCCGCTCTTCCCGTGCCCAGCCAGTCGTAGCGCAGCCCCGACCGGTTGGCATCGTGGGCGATATCGCGCAGCTGGCCGTACAGCCCCTCCTGGGTGCCCAGCAGTTGGGGCGCCTCGCGGCGCAGCAGCTCCCGCATGGCGGGGCGGCGCTGCGCCCAGGAGTTGGGCTCGGTGTCGGAGGCGAAGCGGAGGTTGAAGGTCATGACGCGCAGCCGCGCGTCGCGCTCCGGGCCGGAGTCGGCCTCGGCGGCGCCCTCGGACTGGACGACGAGTGGCATGGCAAGGGCCGCGGCGGCCGCGGCGCGCATACCGTGGCGACGGCTGAACACAGGTGCGGGCATGGCTCCTCCGTAAGATCCGGCGATGGCCTCGAGTCTCGGGCCTCGCGGTGTGGGCGAAGTGACCTGCGGTGACCGTGGTTCGAAACGTAGAACTACCCGCGGATGGCCGCCGGGCCACCCCTCGCGCCTCTCCTTGTGGTGAATTCCGCGTGGCGAATTCCTCGCGGTGATCTGTCATGGAGGAGGCCGAGCCGGGCAGGCGCCCTCGGGTCCGATCACGTTTCGATCAAACGACTCGACCAAAAGGCGCCAGGAGACTCAGTGCAGCAGGAGACCCCCACACGCACGCAACCGCCGCCGGCCGCCGCTCCGCCCCGAGAGGGCGGAGCCCCCAGCCGCGTCCGCGACCCGTACTTCGACAACGCGAAGTACCTCACCATCGTGCTGGTGGCCTGCGGCCATGCCTGGGAACCGCTCACCTACGGCAGCCGGTCCGTCACCGCGGTGTATCTCACGGTGTACGCCTTCCATATGCCGGCCTTCGCGCTGATATCCGGTTATTTCTCGCGCGGTTTCGACCTGGGACCGGGGCGGGTGCGGCGGCTCCTCACCGGAGTCGCGGTGCCGTACATCGTCTTCGAGGTCGCGTACACCCTCTTCTACCGCTGGGCGCAGGACGACCCGGGCTATCCGATCAGCCTGCTCGACCCCTGGTATGTGATGTGGTTCCTGGTCGCGCTGTTCATCTGGCGGCTCACCACACCGCTGTGGCTGGCCCTGCGCCACCCGGTGCCGATCGCGCTGGCCCTGGCCGTGCTCGGCTCGGTCTCACCGGAGGTGGGCGGCGATCTCGCCCTGCAGCGGGTGCTGGCGTTTCTGCCCTGCTTCGTCCTGGGGCTGAAGCTGCGTCCCGAGCACTTCACGCGGCTGCGCACCCGGCGGGTCCGGCTGGCGGCGCTGCCGGTCGGCGTCGGTGCGCTGGTCGCCGCGTACGCGCTGGCGCCACGGATCGACGCCGGGTGGTTCTACCACCGCGGAAGCGTGGCGGGCCGGGGGGTGCCGGACTGGGCCGGGGTGTTCGCCACACCCGCGCTGTTCGCGCTGGCGCTGCTGCTGACGGCCGTCTTCCTGGCCTGGGTGCCGGGGCGGCAGCTGTGGATCACCACGCTCGGCACGGGAACGATGTACGGCTATCTGCTGCACGGCTTTGTGATCAAGTCGTCCCGCTTCTGGGGCTGGTACGACCATCCCTGGCTGCACACCCCCATCGGCGAGCTGACGGTCACGGCCGCCGCGATCGCCATGATCACCTTGCTGTGCACCGCCCCCGTACGGCGCGTCTTCCGCCCCCTGGTCGAACCCCGGATGACCTGGGCATTCCAGCGCACTCATTAGAGTGGGTGATATCCGTGCGAAACAGGCACTGAGGAGGTGCCGACGATGTCCGAAGCGACCACCACCGACCTCTACGAGGTCACGATGGCGATGTCCTATCTGCACGAGGGGATGACCGGTCCGGCCACCTTCAGCCTCTTCGTCCGCGATCTGCCACCCGACCGCGGCTTCCTGATCGGCGCGGGCCTGGAGTCCGCACTGGACTTCCTCTCCGACTTCCGCGTCGGCCCCGACGATGTCGAGGACTTCGCGGCGGTGCTCGGGCGGCCGGTCGACGCGCTGCACCCGCTGCTCGGCCTCGCGTTCACCGGCCAGGTGCGGGCGGTGCCCGAGGGCCGGGTCGTGCTCGCCGGGGAGCCCCTGCTGGAGGTCACCGCGCCGATGCCCGAGGCCCAGCTGGTCGAGACGTACCTGCTCAACCGGCTCAACCATCAGACGGCGATCGCCTCGAAGGCCGCCCGCTGCGTCCTCGCGGCGGCGGGGCGCCCTGTGGTCGACTTCTCACTGCGCCGCACCCATGGGCCCGAGGCCGGTTACCACGCGGCGCGGCTCGGCGGGATGGTGGGATTCGCCGGGACGAGCAATGTGGCGGCCGCCCGCGCCGAGGGGATGCACGCGGTGGGCACGATGGCCCACTCGTTCGTCGAGGCCTTCGACTCGGAGGAGGCCGCCTTCCGGGCCTTCGCCCGGACCCACCCAGGACCGCTGACGCTGCTGGTGGACACGTACGACACCGAGTCGGGAGTCCGCACGGCGGCGCGCGTGCTGCGCGACCTGGACGGGGGCGCCCGGGCCCCGGGCTCGGCCATCCGGCTCGACAGCGGGGACCTCGGCCCGCTGGCCCGGCAGGCGCGCTCCATCCTCGACGCCGCCGGTCTGGAGGGGGTGCGGATCGTGGTCAGCGGCGGTCTGGACGAGTACGCCGTGGAGGATCTGGTGCGCTCCGCGGCGCCCATCGACATCTACGCGGTCGGCACCCGCGTCGGGGTCTCCGCCGACGCCCCGTACCTGGACTCGGCCTACAAGCTGGTCGCGTACGACGGGCGGCCGGTGATGAAGCTCTCCGCGGCGAAGATCACGGCCCCCGGCCCCAAGCAGATCTTCCGCCGCGCCGGGCAGCCGGATGTGATCGGCCTCGCGGACGAGGACCCCGCCCCGTACGGCAGGCCGGTCCTGGAGACGGTGATGCGCGGCGGCGAGCGCACCCGCGAACGCGCCACCCTGGCGGAGAGCCACCAGCGGTTCCTCGCCGACCTGGCGGACCTCCCGCACCCGGCCCGCCGGATCCGCGCCCCCGCCGCCCAGCGGCCCGTCGTCTCCGAGCGCCTGGCCGCGCTCGCCGAGGAGGTGCGCGGCCGCATCGACCGTGAGCTCGGCGCCGTCGCGCGGCCGGGACGCCCCGAACAAGCCGCGTCCGGATCACACCGGACCACCATCAGATGAGACATCAGGTGAGGAGTCGGCCATGCCGCAGACAGTGGAGTGGAAGGTTCACCTCTACCTCTACGAGGACCAGGGAACGACCAAGGCGCGCGTGGTGCTCGATACGCAGGAAACCTCGTTCACCGGCCGGGGCGTCGCCCGGTGCAGCCCCGACGACGCCGATGTGCCGGAGATCGGCGACGAGCTCGCGGCCGGGCGGGCCATGCACGACCTGGGCGAACAGCTGCTGATCGCCGCGGAGCGGGACATCGAGGGCGAGATCGCCACGCACCGGCCACGGATCCGTCCGGCGCCGGGGTGGGCCCTGTAAGCGGCGCGGCGGGGCACCCGCGCCGGGCACCCCGCACCGTCACGCCCTCGCGCCGACCGGGAGACCTCACCCCCACCGCGTGGAGTAGCCCCGGTACCCGCGACGGCCCGGCCGGATGAGCAGCGTGGCCAGGAAGCCGAGGAGTCCCGCGCCGATGAGCGCCAGCCCGGGGCCGAAGCTCTGTGCGTACGCGACGACACCGGCGAGCGACGAGGTGTCGCCCTGGGTGCCCGGGATGATCGGGCCCACCTGGCTGCCCTGACCACCCGCACCGCCAGCTCCGCCCGCTCCGCCCTGGGCGGCCGGGTCCGAGCCGTTGTTCGGGGCGGTGGACGCCGTACCCGCCGCCTCCCCGTCGCTCGCCGGGGCGTTCGGGAGGGACACGCCGAGGGCGGTCAGCGCCTTGGTCACCGGCTGGAAGAAGGTCACTCCTCCGCTGGTGCAGTCGCCGGTGCCGCCGGAGGTCACCCCGAGCGCCACGTTCTGGGCGAAGAGCGGGCCCCCGCTGTCGCCCGGCTCGGCGCACACATTGGTCTGGATGAGCCCGCTGACGGTGCCCTCGGGGTAGTTCACCGTCGCGTTCAGCGCGGTCACCGAGCCGGTGCGCAGCCCCGAGGTGCTGCCGCTGCGGAACACCTTCTGGCCGACGACCGGGTCGGCGGCTCCGGTGATCCGTACGGTCTGCCCGTTGCCGATGTTCAGCACGCTGCTCTGGTCCAGCGAGGTGTTCTGGTACTGCACCAAGGAGAAGTCGCTGCCGGGGAAGTCGCTTCTGACCGTCGTGCCGACGGTGGTGTTCCCCTGCGTGTCCGCGAACCACGCGGTGCCGTTCGGACCACAGTGGCCCGCGGTCAGGATGAACCCGGCCTGGCCGTTGGTGACGTTGAAACCGGCCGAGCAGCGCCCGCCCTGGGTGAAGATCGGCTCGGCGCCCAGGGTCCGGGTGGTGAAGGAGCCGGTGGTCCGCTCCATGCGCACCTCGCCGCCGATCCCCGAGGCCACGCCCTTCATCCGTGACCACTGGTCGGCGGAGACGCTGCTGTCGCCGAGCACCACCACCTCGTTGGACATGGCGTCCACCGCCCACGCGGTCCCGGCCACCCGGGGCCCATCCCGCAGCGTCTCGGTCGCCGAGCGCAGCTGCCGCATGCTGTAGCGCACCTGCTTGGCCCGCGCGCCCGCCTGGTTGACCTGGTCCGCCGCCTCCGCGTCGGTCACCGCGACCACCGCCCGCCCGTCGGAGCCGATCCAGCTGCCCGCCGTACGGGAGGTGCCGAGCTTGTCCACCAGGGTCCTCGCCAGCTCGGCGTCCCGGGTGTCTCTCGCCCCGAGGACCCGGGTGGGATCGCCGCCGGACCCGTTGGCGGGCGATCCGTCCGCCGCGGCCTGAGAGACCATCACGCCGCCGCACACCACTGCCCCGATGGCCACGAGGCGTGCGACACGGTGCGCCCTGCGCCGCGTGTGTCCCACCACCCTGCCTCCTTAACGTCGTTCCAGCACGGCGCCGCCCCCGGCCGCGGGGGCCGGGACGGCATAGGCTTCACCTTCCATACGGACCACGGCGCCGTTTCGCTCACCCGAGACGTCAAGTGACGCGGAAATCCCGATCGGGCGGCCTACGATCGTGAGAATGAACAGCGCAGAGGTCCTGGCCGACGCCTTCGGCCGCGTTCAGGAGACGGTTCACGAAGCGGTGAAGGGGCTGACGGTGGACCAGCTGGCCACCCGCCTCGACGACAAGGCCAACAGCGTCGCCTGGCTGGTGTGGCACCTGACACGGGTTCAGGACGACCATGTCTCCGAGGTCGCGGCGACCGAAGAGGTCTGGACCGAGCAGGGCTGGTACGAACGGTTCGAACTGCCGTTCTCGGCGGCGGCGACGGGCTACGGGCACCGGGCCAAGGACGTGGCCGCCCTCCGGGTGCCCCCGAAGCTGCTCCTCGGGTACCACGACGCCGTCCACGAGCGCACGATCGGCTACGTCCGGGGGCTGCGCGACGCCGATCTGGACGCCGTCGTGGACGAGGCATGGACCCCGCCGGTGACGCTGGGCGTCCGGCTGGTGAGCGTCATCTCCGACGATCTGCAGCACGCCGGGCAGGCAGCCTTCATCCGCGGCGTGCTGCGGCGGCGGTAGCGCGGCGGGGGGGTGACGCGGCGGCGCGTACGCCGGGGCACGGACGTAATCACCGCGATCGGAACACTCCTCACAACCCCTCGGTACCGCCCAACAACCCTTGTACCAGGCGAATACCGACATCACTGTTGCCAGCAGGGATTCACCCCCTGAGGCCCGCGCCGCCACGGGACACCGGCCGCGGCGCGGGCCTCCTCTCCCCCGGCATCAGGAGGACAGTCGTGAGGATCAAGCACCCGGTCCACAGAAGCGGCCAGGCGAGCCGCCCCGCCCGCGCGGCTTCACGTCTGCGGACGGCGGCCCTCATAGCGGGTCTGGCCGCCGTGTTCGCGCTGCTCGCGCCGGGGGCCGCTGCCGCGGACCCCGCGGCGGCGTACAGCGCCTCGGAGCTCAGGGCGGCGAGCGACGCGATGCTCGCCGCGGACGTCGGGGGCACCGCGTGGGCCGTCGACGAGGAAAGCGGCTCGGTCCGCGTCGACGTCGACAGCACCGTCTCGGCCTCCGAGCTCGCCACGCTCAAGAAGGCGGCGGGCCCGAGCAGCGGCGCCCTGCACATCCAGCGCACCCGCGGCAGAATCACCCAGCTGCTCTCCGGCGGGGACCCGATCTACTCGTCCAGCGGCTTCCGCTGCTCGGCGGGGTTCAATGTGCACATCGGGACCTCGTACTACATCCTGACCGCCGGTCACTGCACCAACGGCTATCCGAACTGGTCCGCCAGGCTCGGCGTGCCCATCGGCCCGACGGCCTACTCCAGCTTCCCGGTCAACGACTACGGCTACATCTCGTACACCAACCCGCTGTTGCCGCACCCCAGCAACGTGTACCTCTACAACGGCACCTACCGCGCCATCACCGGGGCCGGCAACGCCTTCGTGGGCATGCTCGTCCAGCGCAGCGGCAGCACCACGGGGCTGCACGGCGGCACCGTCACCGGGCTCAACTACACGGTCAACTACGGCAACGGCAACGTCGTCTACCAGATGATCAGGACCAATGTGTGTGCCGAGCCAGGGGACAGCGGCGGGCCGCTCATCTCCGGCAACACCGCCATCGGCCTGACCTCCGGCGGCTCAGGCAACTGCCAGACCGGCGGCGTCACGTACTTCCAGCCGGTGACCGAAGCGCTCAACAACCACGGGGCGACCATTCCTTAGACCGTGACTCCCGTGCCTGCGGCGGCCGGCCGTCCCTCCCGGGCGGCCGGTCAGCCCGTCCGACGGCCGCCGCCCGGCGAGCTGACGCTCCGCCGGCCACCGCTGGGGGGTGCCCCCTGTCGGCCACCGCCGGGAGGGGGCACCCGGCGCTGGGCCCGGCGGCGCAGCGCCCGGCGCTCCTCCTCACCCGCGCCGCCCCATACGCCGTGGCTCACCCTCATGTTCAGCGCGTACTCCAGGCACTCGTCGCACACCGGGCAGCGGCCGCAGACCCCCTTGGCCCGCGCCTGCTGCTCCTGGGCCGCCGGGCCGGCCACGCCCACGGGAAAGAACAGCTCCGGATCCTCGTCGACGCACGCGGCGTACCGCCACCACTCCATGGCCGCTCCTCCAGCTACTGATCGCCATACGGGCCCGCTCCCGGTCCGGCAGCGGGCGGGCCGGGCGGGCTTGACGGGTGGCGAGTCCCCCATGGCCGGGGCCGCAAACTGCCGTGGAGGCGACGAATCTTCGGGCTGCGGCCGACGCCGTCGTGACGGGGCGTCAGCGGGGCCGCCGCCGCGCTTCAGCCGCCCGGCCGCCCGTACCCGCCGCCTCCCGGCGTGTGGACGACGAGTACGTCCCCCGCCCCGACCTCGGCCGCGTCGCAGCCGCCGAGCCGGTCCACCGAGCCGTCGGCGCGCTCGATCAGGTTCGCGCCGCACGCGCCCGGCTCGCCGCCCGCCATGCCGTACGGAGGCATCCGCCGATGGCCGGTCAGCAGCGCCACGGTCATCGGCTCCAGGAAGCGGATGCGCCGGGTGACGCCGTGGCCGCCGCGCCAGCGGCCGCGGCCGCCGCTGCCGCGCCGCATTTCAAAGGCGTCCACGCGCACCGGGTAGCGCCACTCCAGGACCTCGGGGTCGGTCAGTCGGGAGTTGGTCATATGGGTCTGCACGGCGTCCGCGCCGTCGAAGCCGTCGCCGGCGCCCGAGCCGCTGGCGACGGTCTCGTAGTACTGCACACGGTCATTGCCGAAGGTCACGTTGTTCATCGTGCCGGAGCCCTCGGCCTGCACCGCCAGCGCCGCGTACAGCGCGCCGGTGACGGCCTGTGAGGTCTCCACGTTGCCCGCGACCGTGGCGGCCGGGAAGACGGGCGCGAGCATCGATCCCTCGGGGATGCGGACTTCCAGGGGTTTGAGGCAGCCGCTGTTGAGCGGGATGTCCTCGGCCACCAGCGTCCGGAAGACATAGAGCACCGCCGCCATCACCACCGAGCTCGGCGCGTTGGCGTTGCCCGGCTGCTGCGGTGAGGTGCCGGTGAAGTCCAGCACGGCCCCGCGCGCCGCGCGGTCCACCCGCAGGGCCACCTCGATGACCGCGCCGCTGTCCGTCTCGTAGCGGCACGAACCGTCCTTGAGGTGCAGGACGATACGGCGCACGGACTCCTCGGCGTTGTCCTGCACGTGTCCCATATAGGCGTGTACGACGTCCAGGCCGAACTGCCCGATCATCCGGCGCAGTTCATGGATGCCCTTCTCGTTGGCGGCGATCTGGGCCCGTAGATCGGCGAGGTTGGCGTCGGGGGCGCGGGACGGATACGGGCCGGAGGTCAGCAGCTCGCGGGTCTCGCGCTCGCGCAGCCGGCCGTCCCGTACCAGCAGCCAGTTGTCGAAGAGCACGCCCTCCTCCTCGATCCGGCGGCTGAAGGCGGGCATCGAACCGGGGGTGATGCCGCCGATCTCGGCGTGGTGGCCGCGCGAGGCGACGAGGAACAGCAGCTCCGCCCCCTGCTCGTCGAAGACCGGGGTGACGACGGTGACATCCGGCAGATGGGTGCCGCCGTGGTACGGGTCGTTGATGGCGTACACATCGCCCGGCCGCATCGCGTCCCCGTTGCGCCGCAGCACCTCCTTGATGGACTCGCCCATGGACCCGAGGTGCACCGGGATGTGCGGGGCGTTCGCGATCAGGTTTCCCTCGGCGTCGAACAGGGCGCAGGAGAAGTCCAGCCGCTCCTTGATGTTCACGGAGTGGGCGGTGTTCTCCAGGCGCAGCCCCATCTGCTCGGCGATCGCCATGAAGAGGCTGTTGAACACCTCCAACATCACCGGGTCGACCTCGGTGCCGACCGCCACGGTGCGCGGGCGCGGCCGCACCCGGGTGAGCAGCAGATGGCCGTGCTCGCCGACGGCGGCCCGCCAGCCGGGGTCGACGACGGTGGTGGCGTCCGCCTCGGCGATGATCGCCGGGCCGGTGACGGCGTCGCCGGGGCGCAGCTCGGCGCGCTCGTACAGCAGGGTGGCCCGCCAGGCCCCCTCGGTGAACATCCGCACGGTGGCGGCCGGGCGCCCGCCTGTACGGGCCGGCCGCCCGTCCGCGTACCCGCCCGTGGGCGCGGTGGGGCCCGCCGCGCCGACGGCCTCGACCGACACCGCCTCGGCGACGAGCGGCTTGTCCATGGTGAAGGCGTAGCGCGCGCGATGCGCCCGTACGAACTCCTCGGCCATCGCCTCGGCGGTGTCCAGGGGGACGGGGATGGCGGAGTCGGTTCCCGCGTACCGCAGATGGACCCGGGCCGAGGTGGTCACGGTCTCCTCGGGGACGCCGTCCGCGCGCAGTTCGGCGCGCGTCCGCGTCTCCAGCTTCGCGCAGGTCTCGCGCACCCGCGGCAGGGTGGCGTCGCTCAGCTCCGTCTCGACGGCCTGTTCCCGCATGGCGGTGGCGTCGGCCATGCCGATGCCGTACGCGGAGAGCACGCCCGCGAGCGGCGGCACGATCACGGTGGTCACGCCGAGGGCGTCGGCCACCGCGCATGCGTGCTGGCCGCCCGCGCCGCCGAAGCTGGTGAGGGCGTAGCGGGTGATGTCGTGGCCGCGCTGCACGGAGATCTTCTTGACGGCGTTGGCCATGCCCAGCACCGCGATGTCCAGGAAACCGGCCGCGACCTCCTCCGGTCCGCGCCGGTCGCCCGTCGCCTCCGCGATCCGGCCGGCGAGCGCCGCGAAGCGGGTGCGCACCGTCTCCGCGTCCAGGGGCTGATCGCCGTGGGGGCCGAAGACCGCCGGGAAGTGGCCGGGCTGGACACGGCCGAGCATCACATTCGCATCGGTCACGGTCAGCGGGCCGCCGCGCCGGTAGCAGGCCGGGCCCGGGACGGCCCCGGCGGAGTCGGGCCCCACGCGATAGCGCCGCCCGTCGAAGTGGAGCACCGAGCCGCCGCCCGCCGCGACGGTGTGGATGTTCATCATCGGGGCGCGCATCCGCACCCCCGCCACCTCGGTGCCGAAGACCCGCTCGAACTCGCCCGCATAGTGGGACACATCGGTCGAGGTGCCGCCCATGTCGAAGCCGATGACCCGGTGGTGGCCCGCCTCGCCGGAGGCGCGCACCATGCCGACCACCCCGCCCGCGGGCCCGGACAGCACCGCGTCCTTGCCGCGGAAGTGCGAGGCCTCGCGCAGCCCGCCGTTGGACTGCATGAACATCAGCCGGATGCCGCGCAGCTCGGCGGCCACGTCCTCGACATAGCGGCGCAGGATCGGGGAGAGATACGCGTCGACGACGGTGGTGTCGCCGCGGGACACCAGCTTCATCAGCGGGCTCACCTCGTGTGAGCAGCTGACCTGGGTGAAGCCCAGCTCGCGGGCCACCGCCCCGACGGCCTGCTCATGCGCGGCGTGGCGGTAGCCGTGCACCAGCACGACGGCGGCGCTGCGGAAGCCGTCCCGGTGCGCGGCGCGCAGCGCCTGTGCGGTGGCGTCCAGGTCCAGTTCGCGCACCACGCCGCCGTGGGCGTCCACCCGCTCGGGCACCTCGACGACCCGGCCGTACAGCGCCTCGGGCAGCAGGATCCGGCGGTCGAACAGGCGCGGGCGGTTCTGGTACGCGATGCGCAGGGCGTCCCGGAAGCCTTCGGTGATGACCAGGACGGTCGGCTCGCCTGTACGCTCCAGCAGGGCGTTGGTGGCGACGGTGGTGCCCATCTTGACGACGGCGACGCGGTCCGCCGGGATGGGCTCGTCGGGGGCGAGTCCGAGCGTCAGGCGGATACCGGCGACGGCCGCGTCCCGGTATCGCTCGGGGTGGTGCGAGAGCAGCTTACGGGCCACCAGACGGCCGTCGGGGCGCTTGCCCACGACGTCCGTGAAGGTCCCGCCACGGTCGATCCAGAACTCCCAGCGTCCCGTCGTCACCCCGCCATTGTCGCCCCATTCGCCTGGATGGCCCGGTCGGCCCGGTCGGGCCGGCAGGTGTGGTCGGCGTGGTCGGTGCCGTGGGGTTGGTGGGCGGTCGGTCCGGGGTGATCGCCGCGAGGGCGGCGCGGGTCTCCAGGCGGTCCCGGGCGTCGAGCCGATGGCCGGTGCCCAGGACGGCGTGGCGGCATTCCAGCGCCGCCAGCTTGAGCAGGTCCGGCAGCAGATCGGTGCAGCGGTCGGCGACCCAGCGGGTGCCGCGGGTCGCCATCCACCAGGCGCCGGAGAGCAGCGAGGGCGGCGAGCCGTCGAGCGCCTCGGCGGGCGGATGGCCGGTGGCCAGCCCGTGTGCGGTGAGAGCGGCGTGGAACTCCCGCGCCAGCAACCAGTGTCCGAGCTCGCTCGGATGCAGCCGGTCCACGCTCCACGCCGCCCGCTCCTCGACCCAGGAGTGATCCGCGAGGTGTACGTGCACGGCCTCGTACCGCCGGGACAGCGTGTGCACGACGGTGTTCACGGCGCGCATCCGGCGGGCCAGGGGCCGGGCGAGGGGCGCCGGCAGCCCCAGCATCCGGCCGGGGTCGGGGAGACATGCGGTGAGCACCACGGCGCCGTCGGCGCGCAGCGTGCCGATGACCGCGTCAAGCGCTTCGGCGACCCGCCGGATGTCGAACGCGGCCCGGAGTGTGTCGTTCGCGCCGGCCACGACCGAGGCGAGATGGGGCCGGGCGGCACGGGCGGCGGCCAGCTGCCGGTCGACGAGGTCGGTGGAGAGCGCGCCGCTCCGGGAGACGTTGACGAGCTCCACGGCCCCCGGCCGGGGCGCGAGCCCGCCCGCCAGGTGTACGGCCCAGCCGCGCCACCCGCCGCCGGGCGCGGGGTCGCCCATCCCTTCGCTCAGCGAGTCGCCGAGCGCGGCGAAGCGCAGCACCTGCGGTGAGCAGTCGACGGCGGCCGGGCCCGGCGGCCGCGGCCGCTGCGCGG
>NZ_JBSFMM010000255.1:0-15260 GCF_053599555.1 Streptomyces sp. NPDC000941 | reverse complement strand
GTCCCGGCGGGTTTCCCCGCCGGGACGGCGCCTCGCGGCGTGCCCTACGGCCTCGGCTCAGGAGCAGTACTGCGCTTCCTTGCCGATGGACCGGTACATACAGTCCGCGTTCTCCAGGAGCTGGAGGACCGCGTCGCGGTTACGGGAGGTCTCCCGCTCGATCACCTCGTCGGGCGGGTAGAAGCCGCCCGCGCCGCTGGAGCTGGGGTACATCTCGAAGGTGTAGGCGAAGACCTTCTGGGTGCCCCACAGATAGTCGTCGATCGCCCCGTCCGTGATGTAGAGCTCGCTCGACTGCTCGGGGGTGTAGCCGTTGCTCGCGGCCATCTTCTTGCCGACCGCGGCGAACGCGTCGTAGTCGTCCCGCGTCATGCCGGTGGTGGTTTCGTCGTACGTCCAGCCGAACGGCCACAGCACCAGCTCGCTGTAGGTGTGGAAGTCGATGGCGGCCTTGATCTGCTGCTTGCCGCCGACGACGCGGCTGCGCGCGAAGTCCGCGACGACCTTCACCTCGGGGGCCGACTCGGCCTTGGGGCCGCGGTAGGTCTCGGAGCCGGTGGAGCCGGAGGAGCCGCCGCAGCAGCCCCATTTGAAGTCCCAGTTGCGGTTGAGGTCGGTGCCGACGTTGGAGGAGCCGGAGTTGGGCTGACGGTTCTTGCGCCAGCTGCGGTAGGAGCCGGTGGCGATGTCGTACTCGCCGCCGTCCGGGTTGACGTCCGGGACGATCCAGATCTCGCGGCTGTTGACCAGGCCGGTGACCCGGGAGTCGGTGCCGTAGCCCTGGGTGAACTCGCGCACCAGGTAGAGGGCCATCTCGACGGTGAGATGTTCACGGGCGTGCTGGTGGGCGGTGAACAGCACCTCGGGTTCGGACTCGTCCGTGGCCACGTTGTCGCTGATCTTCAGCGCGATGATGTCGCGGCCCTCGTACGACTTGCCGATGACCCGCTTGCTCAGGATGTTCGGGTACTTGGCGACCGCGGCGTTGATCTCGGTGTTGGCCTCGGCGTAGTTGTGGTACTTCGCGTCCGCGGAGGGGAAGTCGAAGGGCTTGGCGGCCCGGCCCTCGGTGCGGGCCTGCGGGGCGGCCAGGGGGGTGAGGTCGTAGCCGCGCGAGCGCAGCTCGCGGGCCTGGGCCGCGTCGGCGGTGACCACGACGGAGCGGGCATCCACCTCGTCGATGGACACGCCGGTGGTCGCGATGGAGGAGCGCTCGGCCGGGGTGGCGGGGCCCGCGATCTCGTACTGCCGCACGCTCTCGTCGGCTGAGGCGTCGGCCGAGGTGCCGGCCGCGGCGGCGGCTGCCCTGGGCGCGGAGCCCGAGCCGTCGGCCTGGGCCGCGACGGGCGCCGCGAGGGCGAGGGTCAGCAAGGCGGTGAGGGCGGTGGCCCTTCTGCCGCGAATGCGAAGTCGCATGAATTCTCCTGGGGGGTGGTCTGAGGCGAGCGACTGCTGCGCCAGTGTTCGGCCATGCGCATGACATGGTCAAGGGTGGGAAATGGTCGAAGCCGAGGGAACATTCGTGCGGCTCCGGATCGAGCCGCCGCGACATGACCGGTCGCGGCGTGGTCCGAAGCCTCGTCATGGGAGGGGAACCACATGCGTAGACCTCTGATCGGCGCGCTGTCCGCGCTGCTGCTCGGCGGCGCGGGCCTCGCGACCGCGGGCGTCACCCCGGCCGCGGCCGCCCCGGACACCTCGAACGCGCCCCGGGCCAAGGCGGTCGACTTCGCCGGGACCGTGGCGCTGAGCAACTGCTCGGGCTCGGTGGTACGGATGCCGAACTCGGCCGACAGCGACCCCGCGTTCGTGATGTCGAACGGCCACTGCCTGGAGTCCGGTATGCCGTCCGCCGGACAGGTGATCGTCGACAAGGCGTCCACCCGGAGCTTCACCCTGCTCAACAGCTCCGGCAGCGGCGTCGCCACGCTCCGCGCCACTAAGATCGCGTACGCGACGATGACCGACACCGATGTGTCGCTGTACCAACTGAGCTCGACGTACGCCCAGATCCAGCAGTCGTACGGCATCAAGGCACTGCAGCTGGCGGACAGCCACCCGGTCCAGGGCACTGGCATCAATGTGGTCTCCGGCTACTGGAAGAAGATCTACTCCTGCAATATCGACGGGTTTGTCTACCGTCTTAAAGAGGATGAATGGACCTGGAAGGATTCGGTCCGCTACACCTCCGCCTGTAACACGATCGGGGGAACCTCGGGCTCGCCGGTTGTCGACTCCGCCTCCGGCAAGGTCGTCGCCATCAACAACACGGGCAACGAGGACGGCGGACGGTGCACCCTCAACAACCCGTGCGAGGTCGACGCCAACGGGGCCGTGACGGTGCGAAAGGGCATCAACTACGCCCAGGAGACGTACGGCATCACCAAGTGCGTCGCCGCGGGCAACAAGATCAATCTGAGCCTGGCGGGGTGTGAGCTGCCCAAGCCGTAGCTCGTACAGCCGTAGGCCCTGTGCGCCCGGACCTCCGGTCCACCGGGATTTCCCCCGGCCGGACCGGGGGCCTGGACGCACCATGAAACCGGGGGATGGCACCAGTGCGCCCCTGGAGCGCTCCGCGCGAGGCTGTGGTCCTCATCGTTGATCGCCATCGTCGATCGCCGACAACAGAGACGGGGACCTCATGCACAACTCGCCACGCCGCACCCGATCGAGGCGCACCCGAACGGGCGTCAGGACCGACACCCGGGCGGCGGCCCTGTGCGCCGCGCTGCTGCTGGCCGGATCCGCCGCCCCGGCCGTCGCCGCCGCCGCCCCTGGCGGCCCGGCGACCGCGGGGGCGACGGCCGACGCGCGTACGGCCGGCCGCGGCGCCCTGCTCTCCGCCGACTTCCTCTACTCGCTGGAGAAGCCCGAGGACGTCACCGCCTGGCTGACCTCCGCCGAGTTCGACGCCGGCACGGTCCGGTACGGCGTCGACGCCTACCGGCTGGTGTACCGCACGGTCGACCCGTACGGCCGGCCCACCACCGCCAGCGGGCTGCTGGTCCTGCCGCGCGGGGGCGAGGGGCGGCTGCGCCCGGTGTCCTTCGCGCATGGCACCGGCAGCCACAAGGACGACTCGCCGTCGAAGCAGACCGGCGGCTTCCTGCCCGCGCCGCCGGTCACCTACGCCTCCGCCGGGTACGCGGGCATCGCCCCCGACTACCTGGGCATGGGCGTCGGCCCCGGACCGCATCCCTGGATGGACGTCCCCTCCGAGACCACCGCGTCCCTGGACATGCTGCGCGCCGCCCGCGCTTTCATGCCCCGTACCGGTCGCACCCTGGACCGGGAGGTGGCGGTCACCGGCTTCTCCCAGGGCGCCTCGGCGGCGATGGGGCTTGCCAGGGCCCTGCAGTCCGGCGAGGACCGCTGGTTCCGGCTGGGCGCGCTGGCCCCGGTCAGCGGGGCGTACGACTTCGGCGGCGCTGAGCTGCCCGCACTGCTCGCGGGCGAGCTCGAGCCGAAGTCGAGCGTGCTGTACGCGGCCTACACCCTGGTCGCCTTCAACCGGCTGCACCATCTGTACGACAGCCCGGCCGAGGTGTTCCAGGCGCCGTACGCCGACACCATCGAGGCGCTGTTCGACGGCGCGCACACCGGCCGGCAGCTCATGGAGGGCACCCCGGACACCGTCGACAAGCTGCTCACCGCCCATGGCCGCGACCTCCTCGCCCACCCGACCGGCCCCATGGCCGACGCCCTGCGCACCACCGACGACGTCTGCGACTGGGCGCCCCGCGTGCCGACGCGCCTCTACATGGCGAGCGGCGACGAGCAGGCGACCGTCGCCAACACCGCGCACTGCCGCACCGCGCTCGCCCGCCACGGCGTGGCCGCGCCGGTCGTCGACCTGGGAGCCGTCGACTACAACGGCTCCCGTCACCTGGGCTCCAACGTCCGGGCCACCGCGGCCGTCGTGCGCTGGCTCGACGGCCTGAGGTAGCCCGACGGATCGGCCGCTGAGTCAGCCGGGCGTCACCACTGGGCCTGGTAGTGGCCTGTGGCGGCGCGCCACACCGCGGAGAGCGCGGCTTTCGACCGGTGGTTGAAATCATGGGCCGGAAGGTCGCCGAGCAGGTCCAGTACGGCGCTGAGGTGCCCACAGTCCGCGGCCTGGTCAATGAGGTCCGCGGTCGGCATCTGGCGTTTGGCGCGCGGCGTCTTGAGCAGCTTGGCGTGCGCTTCGGCGAGGGCCGCGATGTCCTCGTCGGTCGGCGTCGGCGGCAGGGAACGCCGTGGGGCGCCGTCGGCGATCGCCTGGGCACGCTCGTACGCCTCGTCCGGTATGTACCACGAGCCGGAGAGCCATGAGCGGAGCAGATCGGGCCGGCCGAGCTCGGTCAGTGCCTTGATCATGCTCGACGGCCGGTCCATGCCGGGTGGGACGCAGGCATCCAGGAACTCTTCCGCGATGTCGAGCCGGTCGGTGCTCAGCAGACAGAGCAGCCACGGCTCGGTGCGGTAGCTGTTGGGCCGGTTCTCGGCGGACGTCCACAGTGACCGGGCCTCGTCCACGCGCCCGCACTCGGCGAGCGCCCAGATGACCGCGAGACGGTTCTCCCATGGGTTGGTCTCCGGCTCGATGGCATCCCGCGCGCGGGCGAACCACGCGTCGGCGGCGGCCGTGTCGCCCAGGGCGTGGTAGGCGCCGGCCACCGCGGAGGCGACACTCGCGACGTTGTACTTTCCGAGGGCGGCCTCCGCCCTCGGCTCGGCGAAGGCGAAGACGGCCCGCGCCTGTTCGGTCTGTCCCGCGCGGGCCAGGATCATGGCAACCCGAGCCGAGGCCGCGACGCGCTCGGCCGTACCGGGTATCGCGTCGAGCAGCTGCGCGGCGCCTTCGGGCTCCCCGCGCCGCGCCCGGAGCCGGGCCACGTCGCCGAGGTATTCGTTCACCGCGAAGTTCCAGTTGCTGCCGAGCTCGGAGACGGCATCCTTCACCGCCGTGAACAGGTCGTCCATCGTGGCGGTGTTGGGCGGCGGCCATGCCCCGTCCCCCTGGGCCTCGGCGGGTGCCATCCGCTCCACGTACTTCCGGACGAAGTAGCCGAGGCCGTCCTCCCCGAGCCGTTCGGCGGCGGTCCGTACGTCCGGTACGACATCGAGCCCGCCCCACCGCACCGGCCAGCCGAAACGCCGGTCGACCGACCAGGTCAGGACCGCCTCCAGGTCCTCCCTGCGGTCCGGCGGCGCGATGACGACACCCTCCTCGAACGCCGCACACCAGGTGTGGTCGTCCAGGGCGAAGTTGACGTTGCGCTCCTGGAGTACGTAGTCGTCCTCCAGGAGCCGGGGGCCGGGTGGTTCGCGGAGGAAGGTGAAGTCGCCCAACTCCCCTCCGGTGTCGGGCCGGCGGAACGTCACACGGGTCGAGTCCACGGAGACCCGCACTCCGCCCCCGCCGCCCTTCCCCACGGCCGCCTCGGGTCCGTCCTCCTCAGCCGCCCAGCCGACCTGCCTGGTGGCCAGGTCGATGACCAGATCACGCTTGTGCCGGGCGTCATACGCGTACAGCCGGGTGCCGTCCCGCGACCAGCCGACCCCGTCGTCCAGCCACAGCTCGCCGTACTCGTCCCCGAATTCCTCGGGAAGTGTCTCGGGCAGCAGATAAGGGTGCGAGGGGGGTGCGTAGCCGGGCAGCCAGAACAGATGGCCCGCCTCCAGCGGAACGACACAGCCCTTGATCGCACAGGGAGATCCGGTCGAGACGAACGCGTGCCGCCCGTCGGGCGCCAGCGCCCACGTCGGCGGCCGGCTGGCCCCGTCCGTCACCGACGCGCCGGCCAGCGGATAGGTGTTGGTGGTGTGGGTGTCGAACGGGTTGAACACCCCCACCTGGTTGGTGTTGTAGGCGAGCCCGACGCGGGTGCTGTCGGCCGACCACTGGATGGTGTCGCCGTAGTCGGGCCAGCCGACTCCGCCCTCGATGCGCTGGAGTGAGTTGACGCAGCGGCCGCTGGCGACCTCCCAGATCTGCAGCGCCCCACCGCGGTGGTAGTCGTCGCCGACCCAGCTTCCGGTGGCCAGATAGCGTCCGCACGGGCTGAGGGCGGACGATTCGATCTCCGTGGCATGGCCGTACGGATGCTGCAGCCGCGTGTCGCCGAGACCGCGAATCCTGTCGGTCGCGAAGCGGTGCGCCTCGGTGACCCCATGCGTGCGCTCGAACTCCAGCAGCCGGGCCCGGAGCGGCGGCAGGTCCCGCTCGGCCGCGAAGGCGGACCAGTCGGCTTCCGAGAGGACCGTGAGCAGCGCGGCCGGGTCGGCGGCCGACGTCAGCGACGCGTGATCCGCGAAGGTCTCTGCCTCGTCGGCGGCGGACTCATGGCCCGCCGAGGGCTTCGCCGCCCCCCTGAGCACCGCCCCCTTGAGCACCGCCCGCAACGCCTTCGCGTCGTAGATCGGAATGCCGCGTGTGCTCGCCGCTCCGATCTTGCGGCCCGGGACATCATGCGCGACGAAGACCAGATCAGTTCTGTCGGACACCGAACCCGACACCCGCGCGCCCAGCGCCTCCAGTCCGGCCTTCGCCGTGGCGTGCGGCAGCTTGTGGAACCGTCCCATCAGGACAATAGATTTTCCCCGTAGATCCATGGTCATGACCGTAAGGCCGGCCACCGACGACACGGTTCATCCCAACTCCCCGTCCGAGGGGGAACTTCCGGTCCCCCTCGGACGGGCGGGCCCTACGACAGACCGTGGACGTGCGGTCCGACCGCCTTCGACCAGGCGCTGCCGTTCGCCGCGTCCCAGTTGGTCGACCAGGTCATCGCGCCGCGCAGCCCGGGGTACGTCTTCGAGGGCTTGAACGAACCGCAGCCGGAGCCCTTGGTGAGGCAGTCCAGGGCGGCGTTGACGACCCCCGGCTCCACATACCCGGAGCCCGCGCCGCGTGTGGAGGCCGGGACGCCGATGCCGACCTGGGACGGGTCGAGGCCGTTCTCCAACTGGATACAGGCGAGGGCGGTGAGGAAGTCGACGGAGCCCTGGGAGTAGACCTTGCCGTCGCAGCCCAGCATCGAACCGCTGTTGTAGTACTGCATATTGACCACCGTCAGGAAGTCCTTGGTGGCCAGCGCGGTTTTGAAGTACTCGTTCTGCGGCGACTGCATATCGATGGTCTGCGGCGCCATCGTCACCACGACATCGCTCTTCTTGTCGTGGATCGCCTTGAGCGCCTTGGCCATATAGGTGGCGTTGAGGCCGTTCTCGAGGTCGATGTCGACGCCGTCGAAGCCGTACTCGTCCATGAGCTTGGTGACGGAGTCGGCGAAGGCGTTGGCGGACGCGTCGTCGCTGATCGAGACGGTGCCGTTCTGGCCGCCGATGGAGATGATGACGGACTTGCCCGCAGCCTGCTTGGCCTTGATGTCGGCCTTGAACTGGTCGACGCTGTAGCCACCGAGCCCGGCCGAGTCGAGGTTGAAGGTGACCGCGCCGGGCGTGGTGGTGGCGTCGGCGAAGGCGACCGCGATGATGTCGTAGTCGTCCTGGACGTCGGCGAGCTTCTGGACGGTCGCGCCGTTGTTGAAGTTCTGCCAGTAGCCGGTGACCGCGTGCTTGGGGACGGCCGCGGCGCCGACGGGCTCCTCGGCCGCGCCCGCGGTGTTGGCGGCCATCAGCCCGCCGGCGGCGAGGGCCGCCACGGCTATGCCGCCGAGCAGCTTCCGGGGGAACGTACGTGAATGTGCGCGTGCCACGGGTGCCTCCGAGCGTGGGGGGATGTGGGGGGAGTGGTGCGGCTACGCGTTCAGGGGCCCCTGAGGCATGTGATCCACCGTGGTCCAGACCAATGCGTGTGTCAAGTCCCTGACAGAAAGGTCGTGGTTGACCTGAAGTTCGGTTGAGGTTTTAGCGTTCACGCCGGATTGATTGTTGTCTGGCGACAGGAGAATGTGCCGTGATCCTCGTGACAGGAGCCACCGGAAACATAGGAAGTGCCCTGCTGACGGAGTTGCGGGCGACCGGTGCCGGGCCGCTGCGTGGTCTCACCCGGGACGCCGCACGGGCCGGCTTCCCGGCCGGAGTCGAAGCCGTGGAGGGCGACTTCGCGCGGGCCGCCACGCTGAAGCCCGCGCTGGACGGGGTGCGTGCGCTGTTCCTCCCGTCGCGCATGGGCCCCGACGGCGACATCCTCGCCCTCGCCCGGCAGGCCGGGGTGGAGCATGTGGTGCTCGTATCGTCCATCACCGTCCAGACCCATCCCCACCTGGGCCCCGCCGAGGAGAACCTCGCCGTCGAGCGGCTGTTGAAGGACAGCGGGATGGCCTGGACGATCCTGCGGCCCACGCAGTTCGCCTCGAACGCGCTGTGGTGGGCGGAGACGATCCGCGGGCGTGAGCCGGTCCGCCTGCCGTACGCGGACGTCGGGCTCCCCGCCGTCCACCCCGCGGATATCGCGGCGGTGGCCCGGGTGGCGCTGACCGAGCAGGGGCATCACGGGCGGACGTACGCGCTGACCGGGCCGGAGCGGGTCACGGCTCGGCGGCAGATCGAGGCCATCGCGGCGGCCCTGGGGCGGGAGGTGCCGTTCGCCGAGATCGGGCGTGAAGAGGCCCAACGCGACATGGCGGCCTTCCTGGGGGAGGAGGCCGCGAGTGCGGTGCTTGACCTGATGGGCGGGGATGTCAACGATGAACTGCTGACGGTGCGCGACACGGTGGAGCGGGTCACCGGGCGGCCGGGTAGGCCGTTCCGGCAATGGGCCGCGGAGAACGCCGCCGCCTTCCGCTGACGGTGCGGCGCCGTTCGGGGGAGGCCTCTCGGTCCTCCCCCCGAACGCGGCGGCCGGCAGCGGGGATCAATCCGCCACTACTCGGCGTCGTACTCGTCGATGCTGGTGGCGATGCCGTCCTTGATGACGACCGTGGCCATGATGCCGTTCTCGTCCTTGAGCACGGTGTCGAGCTGGTCGGGGGTGCAGGCGGTGTTGGCGTCGCAGATCCGGCCGGCGCCGGTGATCTTGGTGTCGTCGGCGACGAAGAACCCCTGGTTCTGGACCGTGTGCTTGCCGGGGGCGAGGTAGGCGAGCTCACCGGAGAAGGTGCCGGTGACGGACCTGCTCTCCTCGGGGCCCTCGTCGCCGCCGGTCTCGCCGCCGGTGCTGCCGTCCGCGGTGTACTCGGTGATGCTGGTGGCCATGCCGCTCTTGATGACGACCGTGGCCATGATGTCGTCGCCGTTCTTCAGTACGGTGTCGAGCTGGTCGGGGGTGCAGGCGGTGTTGGCGTCGCAGATCCCACCGGCGCCCGTGATCTTGGTGTCGTCGGCGACGTAGAACCCCTGGTTCCCGACGGTGTGCTTACCGGGGGCGAGGTAGCGGAGTTCGCCGGAGAAGGTGCCGTTGACGGGCTTGCCGGCCGGGGCGTCGCCACCGTCCGACGAGCCGCCGTCCGACGAGCCGCCGCCCGGGGCGGACGGGGCGGAGGACGAGCTGTCGGGCCCGGAAGCGTCGGCGTCGGACGGCTGGCAGGCGGTGGCGAACAGGGCCCCGGTCACCAGCAGACCCATGGCGGCGAACTTACGGATGCGGGAGCGGTAGGCACGCATGATGAGAGACCTTCTTCGGCAGTCGAGGGAAGAGACCCGGGGAGGTGTCTCTCCCGGTGTGCTTCTCATCCTGCGGGCCACCGCTGCCGTGCCATTAACGTGCCGCTAACGAAGCGCTGTTGCCCTGGGAGCGCGCTGCCCGGCCCTTCGGGGGAGGGCACGCTCGGCCCTCCCCCGAAGGGGCCTCGGCCGGGGGTTACGGCAGGCCGTGGACCTTCGGTCCGACCGCGTTGGACCAGGCGTTGCCCGCCAGCGCGTCCCAGTTGGTCGACCAGGTCATCGCGCCGCGCAGACCCGGGTAGGTCCTCGCGGGCTTGAACGAGCCGCAGCTCGTGCCCCGGGCCAGGCAGTCCAGGGCGTTGTTCACGACCGCCGGCGCCACGTAGCCGCTGCCCGCGCCGCGCGACGAGGCGGGCAGGCCGAGACCGACCTGGGACGGGGACAGGCCGCCCTCCAGCTGGATGCAGGCCAGGGCGGTGAGGAAGTCGACGGAGCCCTGGGAGTAGACCTTCCCGTCGCAGCCGAGCATGGAGCCGCTGTTGTAGTACTGCATATTGACGACGGTGAGGATGTCCTTGATGTTGAGCGCCGTCTGGAAGTAGGCGTTCGACGTGGATTGCATGTCGATCGTCTGCGGAGCCATGGTGATCACGAGCTTCGACCCCGCCTTCGCCGACAGGGACCGCAGCGCCTGCGTCATATAGGTCGCGTTGAGGCCGTTCTCGAGGTCGATGTCGACGCCGTCGAAGCCGTACTGCTGCATCAGCGAGTAGACGGAGTTGGCGAAGTTGTTCGCGGAGGCGGAGTCGTTGATGGAGACGGTGCCGTTCTGGCCGCCGATGGAGATGATGACGGACTTGCCGGCCGCCTGCTTGGCCTTGATGTCGGCCTTGAACTGGTCGACCGTATAGCCGCCGAGCCCGGCCGAGTCGAGGTTGAAGGTGACCGCGCCGGGAGTGCCGGTCGCGTCGGCGAAGGCGACGGCGATGATGTCGTACTGGCTCTGGACGTCGCTGATCTTCTGGACGGTCGCGCCGTTGTTGAAGTTCTGCCAGTAGCCGGTGACCGCGTGCTTGGGGACGGTGCCGCCTCCGCCGCCGCTGCCGGCCGAGGTGGTGCCGGTGACGGCCGCCGACTTGGGCGACTCGCCCGCCGCATTGGTCGCGGTGACCTGGAACTGGTACGAGGTGGAGGCGGCGAGCCCGGTCACCGTGGCCGAGGTGCCGCTGACCGCCTGCATCTTGGTGCCGTCACGGTAGATGTTGTAGCCGGTCGCGCCGCTGACCGTGGACCAGGACAGGGCGATGGACGAGGAGGTGACCGCGCCGGTCTTCAGACCGGTCGGGGCGGTCGGGACGGGGTCGCCGGGGTCTCCGGGGTCGGAGCCGCCGGGGCCGGTGAGGTTGATGTCGTCGGCGTAGTAGGCGGGCTGTCCGTACCAGCCGTGGGTGTAGACGGTGACCGAGGTGGTGCTCGGGCCGGTCTTGAAGGTGGTGGTCAGCTGCTGCCAGCCGGACGCGGACGGGGTCCAGGTCGATACGTCCGTCGTGCCGGTGCCGCTCGCGCCGAGGTAGACGTAACTGCCCTGCACCCAGGCGCTGAGCGTGTACGAGGAGTCGGGCTTGACGCTCACGGTCTGGGTGCACTGGGCGTTGTCGAGACCGGCCGGGGTCGCCTTGAGCGCCGAAGAGCCGCCGTGCGTGGGGCTGGTGACCGTGGTCCCGGAGGCGGCGGAGCAGGTCCAGCCGCTCAGGCCGGACTCGAAGCCGGAGTTCTGTACGAGGTTGGCGTCCGCCGCGCCGGCGGTGCTGCCGCCGAGGGCGACCAGCGCGCCCGCCCCGAGCACGGCCGCGGCGGCGGCGGAGAGGAAGCGGGTGAGCCTTCGTCGGGGTCTGCCGGGTCTCTCGGGGGGTATCGCAGCACGGTCCACGACTGCCTCCATGGGGGAGAGTTGAGAGGAGGAGCATTGAGGACGGTGGCCACCGCACGACCGTTTCAAAATGGTCCAGACCAATAAGGTTGTCAAGGGGATCGGCATGAGCCCGTAACCCAGGGGAACTGTTCTCTCACGCGGCTTTCGTGGATAAAGTGCTGATGCACCAGGACAGCAGCAACGACCTGCGGCCGCCGCTCTCCCCCGGCGCCGACGTGAGACGGGGTAGCCGACGTGCCCACCGCGATAGCAGTCACCAGCCGTGAGCTGGTGCTTCCGCCGCCCGACGGTCAGACCCCGTCGGCCGTCGTGCTGATGCCGCCCGACGCCGAGCCGCTGGACGACGCGCTGGCCGAGACCGCCGCCCTGCTCGACCAACAGGGCTATCTCATCGTGCTCTACCCCGCGGCCACCCCCGCGCCCGTCGTCCGCCGGCTGCACACCGTACGGTCGGTCCTGGAGAGCGACCGCATCGCGCTGCTGCCCCTGGAACTGCCGCCGCTGGCCGTCGCCGTGGTCGCCCGTCAGCTGCGCCAGCTGTCGGTGTGCGACTTCAGCCCCGGCGTGCTCGCCTGCGCCGCACGCCTGCTGACGCACTACGTCCACGCGGGCGCGCTGCTGGGCTCCGTCGCCAAGCTGGACCGGGTGCCCGTCAGCCTCACCTCGCACGTCAAGTCCTGGGTGCCAGGCGCCCAGTTCGCCGTGCTCGCCCACCCCACCCCGCAGCTGGTCAAGGTCGGCAACGAGGCCGCGCTGCCAGGACCCGGGTACGCCACCCACCTCACCGTCGCGCGCGGCAACCTCAACAGCCAGGGTCACGGCCACGCGGGCGGCGACTGGGTCAACGTCAAGCTCGCCCCCGGATGGGGGGCGCAGGGCGTCCAGGAGGTGCCGCTGCCGCATGAGTCGGCCCAGTGGTGGGGCACCCCCAAGCTGATCGAGTTCGCCGCCGCCATCCCCGATCTCTCCGTCCTCTACCAGCTGGTGTCGTCCGTACGGAGAGAGGAGTGCCACTGGTGCGGCTTCGAACTCATCGGGGACCGCTGTGCGTTCTGTTCCGCCCCGGTGCCGCGCGGCGATGACATCCTTGCCCTGACCCAGACCGAGCGACCCGCTCTGATGAGCCGGTAACGTCCCCGAACGAGGTTTACGCGTCCATGAATTCACGCCAGCGCCGCGGAGTCATTCTGCTGCTCCTGTCGGTCCTGTGCGCCGGCGGCGCGTTCGCCGGAGTGCTGTCCGTCATCCGCGACGTGGAGTCGAAGGTCGGTCCCGAGACCACCGCGTACAAGCTCAAGTCGGACGTTCCGGCCTACGAGGCACTGGACGTCGGCAAGTTCGAGAAGATATCGATGCCCAAGCGCTGGCTGCCGTCCACGGCCGTCACCGATCTGGCCGACGTACGCGGCAAGATCGCCGTCACCCCGCTGCGCAAGGGTTCGCTGCTCCAGGAAGACATGATCGTGGAGCGCCCGGCGCTCAAGCCGGGGCAGCAGGAGATCGCGATCATGATCGACGCGGCGACCGGTGTCGCCGGCAAGATCAACCCCGGCTCGAAGGTCAACATCTACGCGACCTTCGAGGGCCGGAGCCAGCGCGACGACCCGGTCTCCAAGGTCATCGTCGCGGGCGCGGAGGTCATCGATGTCGGCAAGCTCACCGCGCTCGAACCGGACCAGGACGACACCCGGCGCCTCAACAAGGCGGTGCCCATCACCTTCGCGCTGGACACCGGGGACGCCCAGCGCGTGGCGTACGCGGAGTCCTTCGCCACCCACGTACGGCTCGCCCTCGTCGCGCCCGGCGGCGACGACACCGTCTCCTCCCGCGACCGCACCTACACCCTCGACGGCGACAGATGACAAGCGGCACGACGACCCGACCAGCGGCGTGCCGCAGGAACATGAGTGAGGCGGTGCCCCGGTGACGATCAGAATCCTTCCGGGCGTCGGCGACCCCGACGCCGCCCGCGCGCTCAGCGGGCTGCTCGGCCAGCTGCCGGGCGCCGAACCGTCCCCGCCGGTCGGTGACTCGACCCGGCTGCTCGACACCCTCGCCGCGCTGGCCGCCGCCTCCCTGGAGGACCTGCCCGAGGTCGTCCTGGTCCATGAGCGCATCGGCCCGGCTCCCGCGCTCGAACTCATCCGCGAGATAGCGCTGCGCTTCCCGGCCGTGGGCGTGGTGCTGGTGACCGCGGACGCCGGGCCCGCGCTCTACTCCGCCGCCATGGACTCCGGCGCCCGCGGCATCGCCGGGCTGCCGCTCTCGTACGACGAACTGGCCGCCCGCGTCCAGGCCGCCGCCCAGTGGTCCACCGGCGTACGGCGCCACCTCGGGGGCGGCGGCGAGGCGCTGGCCACCGGGCCCGGCGGGAAGCTGGTCGCCGTCGCGGGCGCGAAGGGCGGGGTCGGCACGACGGTCACCGCCGTACAGCTCGCGCTGGCCGCGCAGGCCGCGGGGCGCCGGGTCGCGCTCGTCGACATGGACCTGCAGTCCGGCGATATCGCCTCATACCTCGATGTGCAGTTCCGGCGGTCGATCGCCGACCTGGCCCAGATCAACGACATCACGCCGCGGGTGCTGCAGGAAGCGGTGTTCACCCACCAGACCGGCCTCGGGCTGCTGCTCGCCCCGGGCGAGGGCGAGCGCGGCGAGGAGGTCTCCGACCGCGCGGCCCGCCAGGTCGTCAGCGCGCTGCGCTCGCGCTTCGAGGTGGTGATCGTCGACTGCGGTACGCAGATGACCTCGGCGGGCGCGGCCGTCGTCGAGATCGCCGACCTCGCGCTGCTGGTGACCACCCCGGACGTGGTCGCGGTGCGCGCCGCCAAGCGCATGGTCCGGCTGTGGGACCGGCTCCAGATCCGCAAGGCCGAGGACACGGTCACCATCGTCAACCGCCACACCCGCAGCGCGGAGATCCAGCCGCAGCTGATCGAGCGGGCGACGGGCACCCGGATGGCCCGTACGGTCGTCCCGGCCGGCTTCAAGGAGCTCCAGCCGGCCGTCGACTCGGGCCGGATGCAGGACCTGGACGCCAAGTCGGCCGTCAAACAGGCGCTGTGGGGCCTGGCCGGGGAGCTGGCCCTGGTGGAGCCGCCCGGCGGCGGCGCGGGCCCCGTCGGGGGCGCGCCTCGCGGGGCGCACCCCGGCCCGGCGGACCACCGCACCCTCCCGGGCATGCGGCGGCGCCGTGCCATAGGAGCGGGCGGCGACGCGCCGGCCGCCGGGGGCGTCGTGGGCGCGGCCGACGGCGGTACGGGCACCGGTCCGGAGTCGCTGCGGGAGGTCCCGTCCACCCCCTCCAGGCGCTTCCAGCGCAAGCGGGGCGGCGACCGCGGCCAGGTCGCGGTCGAATTCCTCGGTGTGCTGCCGCTGGTGCTGGTGGTGCTGGCCGTCATCTGGCAGTTCGTGTTGCTCGGCTATACGTACTCCCTGGCCGGTAACTCCGCCGACAAGGCCGCCCGCGCGGGCGCCGCGGTGGGCGGCGACGCGGGCGCCTGCCAGGCGGCGGCGCTGAAGGACCTCCCGAGCGCGTGGCAGGAAAGCGCGGAGATCACCTGCGGCCAGGGCGCGGACGGGATCTGGAAGGCCACGGTGAAGGTCCACGTCCCGGTGCTCTTCCCCGGGGCCGCGGACTTCCCGTGGCCGGTGACGGGGACGGCGGGCGCGGTGGACGAGCAGGCGGAGGGGGCGTGAGGCGATGGCCGGGGGTGGGGTGGTGAGCGAGCGCGGGGCGGCTGCGGCTCGCGCGGGGCGCGCCGCGCGTCCGGAGATC
>NZ_JBSFMM010000254.1:0-15326 GCF_053599555.1 Streptomyces sp. NPDC000941 | reverse complement strand
CCGCATGGCGAGCCCCGCGCCAGGGCGGGTGATCGCGCCATGCGGCGCCCGGCGTGACCCCGGGTTCGCTCAGACCTCGCCGACCGCGCCCTTCTCCACAGGCTTCATGAGCTTCATGGGCTCCGTCGGGCGGGCGAGCTCGTGGCTGAGCTGTTCCAGCTCGCTGCCGCCCGCCATCTGGCGGGTGAGCTCGTCGAGCGCGATCTCCGACTTGAGGTGGCTGCCGGCCATCGTGCCGCGCTTGAGGAGGACGAAGCGGTCGCCGACGAGATGGGCGTGGTGCGGATTATGGGTGATCAGCACCACACCCAGACCCGCGTCACGGGCGGCCGCGACGTACTTGAGCACCACCCCGGACTGCTTGACGCCGAGCGCCGCCGTCGGCTCGTCCAGGACGAGGACCTTGGCGCCGAAGTGGACGGCGCGGGCGATGGCCACACACTGCCGTTCGCCGCCGGAGAGGGTGCCGATGGGCTGGTCGACATCGCGCAGGTCGATGCCCATGCGCAGCAGCGCCGCCCGGGTCGTGGTGCGCATCATCTCCACGTCGAGCCGCTTGAAGGGGCCGCGGCCCTTCCGGGGCTCGGAGCCGAGGAAGAAGTTGCGCCACACCGGCATCAGCGGCACCACCGCGAGGTCCTGGTAGACCGTGGCGATGCCGCGGTCCAGGGCCTCGCGCGGCGAGCCGAGCCGGGCCTCCTCGCCCTCGATGGTGAGGCTGCCGGCGTCGTGCTGGTGCAGTCCGGCCACGATCTTGATGAGGGTGGACTTGCCCGCGCCGTTGTCGCCGAGGACACAGGTGATCTCCCCGGCGCGCACTTCGAGGGAGACGCCCTGCAGCGCCTTGACGTTGCCGTAGCTCTTGCTGACCTCGCGCAGCTCGATCAGCGGCGCCCGGGCAGCGGTGCCGGCGGCGGTATCTGTCGTGGTCATTTCACGGCCTCCGCCCGCTTGCGGACCCACCAGTTGAGCATCGTGGCGAGCAGCAGCATCGCGCCGAGGAAGAACTTGAACCAGTCCGCGTTCCACTGCGCGTACACGATGCCCTTGTTCGCCATGCCGAAGATGAACGCGCCGACGGCGGCGCCGATCGCCGAGCCGTAGCCGCCGGTCAGCAGACAGCCGCCGATGACGGCCGCGATGATGTACAGGAACTCGTTGCCCACACCCTCGCCGGACTGGACGACGTCGTAGTTGAACAGCAGATGCTGCCCGGAGATCCAGGCCGCGAAGGCGACCCCCATGTACAGCCCGATCTTGGTGCGGTTCACGGGCACGCCGACCGCGCGGGCCGCCTCCTTGGCGCCGCCCACCGCGAAGATCCAGTTACCGGCGCGGGTGCGCAGCAGGATCCAGGTGGCGAGCGCGACCAGGCCGAACCACCACAGGACGGTGACCTGGAGATCGACGTCCCCGATCGTCAGGTGTGAGGCGAAGACCTTGTGGGCCTCGGGGAAGCCCTGCATGTCGGCGATGGTCTTGGTGGAGACCGTCTCGCTGATCAGCTTGGTGAAGCCGAGGTTGCAGCCCTGGAGGATCAGGAAGGTGCCGAGCGTGATGATGAAGCTCGGCAGTCCGGTGCGCACCAGCAGAAAGCCGTTGAAGAACCCGATGGCGAGGGTGGCCAGCAGGGACACCCCGATGCCGGCCCAGACGTTCGCCGTCATCTGGTACGAGAACATCGACGAGATCAGCGCGGAGGAGGTGACCATCACCCCGGTCGACAGATCGAACTCGCCGCCGATCATCAGCAGCGCGACCGGCGTCGCCATGATCCCGATGGTGGAGGCGGCGTACAGCACCGTGCTGAAGCTCGACCACTGCAGAAAGCTGTCGGCGATGACCGAGAAGAAGACAAAGACGGCGATGGCGCCGACGATCGCGCCGAGCTCGGGGCGGCCGGCCAGCCGGCGCGGCAGCGAGCGGTGGATCAGCCGGTCGTCCTTGGTCAGGGGTGGCGCGTCCGCGCTCATCGGGTCCCCCGCTTGGTGTACTTGGCCAGCTCGGCGGCGTCATCCTTCGTGATGATCTGGGGGCCGGTGAGGACCGGCTGGCCGCCGCCGAGGACATCGGCGTTGTAGTGGTAGAGCCACAGCAGGTCCACGGCCTCGTAGCCCTGCAGATACGGCTGCTGGTCGACGGCGAAGCCGAGGGTGTCGTTCTGGAGCGACTCGGCGACCTTGCCGTTGAGGTCGAAGGTGTCGATCTCCGCCTTGCTGTCCGACTGGTCCGCCGCCTTGGCGGCGGTGGCCGCGAAGGGCGCGCCGAGCGTCACGACGGCGTCGATGCCCTTGTCGGACTGGAGCTTCGCCTCGATCGTGGACTCGACGTCGGGCATGTTGGTGCCCTCGACGTACACCCGCTCCAGCTTGCCGTCGAAGGTCTTCTCGGCGCCGTCGCAGCGCTGCTCAAGGCCGACGTTGCCCTGCTCGTGCAGCACGCACAGGGCCTTCTTGCGGCCCCGCTTGTTCAGCTCATCGCCGACCGCCTCGCCCGCGATGGTCTCGTCCTGGCCGATGTGGCTCAGTGCCCCGAAGGACTTGGACTGCGCGGCCCCGGAGTTGACGGTGATGACCGGTATGCCCGCCTTCTCGGCCTTCTTGACCACGGCCTCCATGGCCTCGGGCTTGGCGAGCGTGACGATCAGCCCGTCGACCTTCTGGTCGATGTAGGACTGGACGAGCTGGGCCTGGTCCTTGCCCTCCTCGTGGTGGGCGTAGAGGAACTTCACATTGTCCTTGCGGGCGGCCTCCTCGGCCCCGCTCTGGACGATGTCCCAGAAGGTGTCTCCGTCACCGGAGTGGGTGACCATGGCGAAGGTCATCCTCGGGGTGTTCACCGCCGCCCGCCCCGAAGCGTTCGCCGCCTGCTCGGCCCGCTCCTCGGCGCGCTTGCCGCCCGTACTGCTGCATCCAGCCGAGGCGAACCCCAGCACCGCCGCAAGCACGGCAGCGGTCAACGCACGTGCCCCTGTCCCAACCCTGGCCACGAAGACCCAGCCCTTCTCGAAGACGTCCCGTTTCGGGGCGTCCGGGCATGACCGATCGGCCCGGGCGCCGCCCAAGTATCCGTCACGGTGCACGGCCGGGGTCCAGGGGGTGTACGCCAGGGGTCCGGGGCTTTTTCCGGGGGCTTCTCAGGGGGCTTTACCGGGGCGGTTCGTCTTCGGGCGGCCTTTCACGCGGGGAGCCAGGGGAGAGCCGGCAGTTTTCAGGGGCGTACGAGCAGCTGGAACTCGAAGGAGTAGCGCGAGGCCCGGTACGTATGCGAGCCGTATTCGACGGCCCGGCCGGTGTCGTCGAAGGCCGTCCGCGCCATGGTCAGCAGCGGCGCGCCCGCCGGCTCGCCCAGCTGCTCGCCCTCCTCGGCGGTGGCGGCGCGGGCGCCGACCGTCTGGCGGGCGCTGTGCAGGGTGATCCCGGCCGCGCGCATCAGGCGGTAGAGACCGGTCTCCTCCAGCTCGGCGCTGTCCAGCTTGAGCAGCCCAGCCGGGAGGTGGTTGCACAGATGGGCCATGGGCTCGCCGTGGGCCAGCCGCAGCCGCTCGATCAGCACCACCTCGGTGCCCTCGGCGACCCCGAGGGCGGCGGCGACCTCGGCGGTCGCGGGCTCGGTGGTGTTGCGCAGTACGCGGGTGGCGGGGCGCTGGCCCGCGGTCTCCAGGTCGTCGTAGAGGCTGCTCAGCTCGAGCGGGCGCTTGACCTGGCTGTGCACCACCTGGGTGCCGACGCCGCGGCGGCGCACCAGCAGCCCCTTGTCGACCAGCGACTGGATGGCCTGGCGGACGGTGGGACGGGACAGGCCCATCCGCCCTGCCAGCTCTATCTCATTGCCGAGCAGGCTGCCGGGGGCCAGCCGCCCCTGCTCGATCGCCGCTTCGAGCTGCTGGGACAGCTGGAAGTACAGCGGGACGGGGCTGCTGCGGTCCACGCTGAACTGCAGCGCCTCCGCTGAGCCAGAAGAGCCTTCTTCCTGCATTGCCACGGGGCGAGCGTAGCCGGACGAGCACATGACGGGAAGTCGTGAAGTTCTGTTGTCCGGACAAACTACGCAGAACTTAGCAGAGCTTATCCGGGATTGCTGATACCGCTGTCAACGCCGCCGTTGTTGGTGCCCTCCGCGCCGTCGGCGTGCAGCCAGCACAGCGCCCGGTGCCCGGGGCCCACCTCTGCCTCCGGCGGCCGGCGCGCACAGGCGTCCATGGCCAGCGGGCAGCGCGGCCGGAACCGGCAGCCGTCGCCGACCACGATCTCCCGCCGCTCCGCGTCCCTCCGCGCCCGCGCCGCGAGCCGGGCGATCCGCGCCGCGCGCGCCTCCTCCCGTTTGGCCCCGGAGCCGGTCGCGGCCGAGGCCAGCAGCTGGGTGTAGGGGTGCTTGGGGGCGAGGATCACCTCGTCGCTGGGGCCGCGCTCGACGATCTCGCCCCGGTACATCACCATCACCTCGGAGGAGAAGTGGCGCGCGGTGGCCAGGTCGTGCGTCACATACAGCAGGGCGAGGCCCCGCTCGTCCTTGAGCCGGTCCAGCAGGCCCAGGATCTCCAGCCGGATCGAGACGTCCAGCATCGACACCGGCTCATCGGCCAGCAGCACCTGGGGGCCCGGCGCGAGCGCCCGGGCGATGGCCACCCGCTGCCGCTGACCTCCGGACAGCTCATGAGGGCGCTTACGGGCCACATCGGCCGGCGGCGTCAGGTTGACCGACCGCAGAAGTTCCTCCGCCTTCTCCCGTACGTCGTTCCCGCGCCGCGCCTTCCCGTTGACCAGCAGCGGCCGGTGCAGATGGTGGCCGATGGTGTGGGCCGGGTTGAGGGAGGCGAACGGGTCCTGGAAGACCATCTGCACGGCCCGCCGGTAGTCCGCGCCACGGGTGCGCCGCGCCCCGTCGAGGGTGATCGCCCCGGCGGTGGGCGTCACCAGCCGGGACAGGGCGCGTACGACGGTCGACTTACCGCTGCCGCTCTCCCCCACCAGCGCCAGGGTGCGCCCGGCCCGCAGGGCGAAGGAGACCCCGTCGACCGCCCGGAAGGGCCGTCCGCCGGGCTGTGGGAAGTCGACGGTGAGCCCGGTCACCTCCAGTGCGGTCACGGCCGGCTCCCCTCGGGCAGGGGCCCAGCCGCCGCGGCGGCGGCGTGGGCCGGGTCGTGCAGATGGCAGGCGGCGTGGCCCCCGCCCGGCAGCTCCACCTGGCGCGGGGCGACCGTGCGGCACGGCGCGAACGCCCGCTCGCAGCGGTCCGCGAACGGGCACCCGGCCAGCTCCTCGCGCAGATCGGGCGGCGAGCCGGGGATGCCGCGCAGTGCGCGCCGCTCACCGGTCAGCTCGGGGAACGAGCGCAGCAGCCCCTGGGTGTACGGATGGCCCGCGCCCCGCGCGATGCGGTCGCACGGCCCGTACTCGACGATGGAGCCCGCGTACATCACGGCCAGCCGGTCGCTGATCTCCAGCAGCAGGGACAGGTCGTGGGTGATGAAGACGACGCTGAAGCCCAGCTCCTCGCGCAGCCGCTCCACCTCGTCGAGGATTTCCCGCTGCACGACCACGTCGAGGGCGGTCGTCGGCTCGTCCATGATGACGACCTCGGGCTCCAGGGCGAGCGCCATGGCGATGACGACGCGCTGGCGCATGCCCCCGGACAGCTCATGCGGATAGGCGCGGATCCGGGCGGGGTCGATGCCGACCATGTCGAGGAGGGCGCGGGCGCGCTCCTGGCGCTCGGGGCCAGGCATACCGGGGCGGTGCGCGCGGAAGATGTCGTCGAACTGGCGGCCGATACGGGTCACCGGGTTGAGGGCGTTCATCGCGCTCTGGAAGACGATGGACAGCTTGTTCCAGCGGAAGGCGCGCAGCGCCTCGCCCTCCAGCGCCGGCAGATCGCTCTCGCCGCCGTCGCGACCGTGGAAGGTCACGGAGCCGGCGGTGAGCCGGGCGGGCGGCTGCAGACAGCGGGCGACGGCGTACGCGAGGGTGGACTTGCCGCAGCCGGACTCGCCCGCGATGCCCAGCAGTTCGCCGCGGCGCAGCTCGAAGCTGACGTCGCGGACGGCCCGGGTCGGGCGGGTGCCGTCGTACGCCTCGTACGCGACGTCGAGGTGCTCGGCGCGCAGCACGGTGTCGCTCATCGCTCTTTCTTCTCCTTCCGCGGGCGGCGGGTGCGCAGCCGCGGGTCCAGGACCTCGTCGAGGCCGAAGCTGACGAGGGACAGGGCGGTGCCGAGGAGGGCGGTGCACAGCCCCGGCGGGACGAACCACCACCAGGCGCCACCGGCCAGGGCCTCCGCGCCCTGGGCGAAGTAGAGCATCGTGCCCCAGGTGAGATGGGAGAGGTCGGCGAGGCCGAGGAAGGCCAGGCCGGTCTGGGTGAGCACCGCGAAGATCGCCGCGTGGATGAACTGCGAGACGATGATCGCCAGTTCATTGGGGACGATCTCCACGAGCACGATCCGCCACCGCTTCTCCCCGTAGACCCGTGCGGCCAGGACGTAGTCGCGGGTGCGCAGCGAGAGGGTCTGGGCGCGCAGCACCCGGGCGGAGGCCGCCCAGCTGGTCAGGGCGATGGCGAAGATCGTGGAGGAGAGCCCGCCGCCCTTGACGTACGCCGAGACCACGATGACCAGCGGCAGCCCGGGGATGACCAGGAAGACATTGCTGATCAGGGAGATGGTCTCGTCGGCGACGCCGCCGAGGAAGCCGCCGCCGATGCCGATGACGACGGAGACGGCGGTGGCCAGGGCGGCGACCGCGGCGCCGATCAGCAGGGTGCCGCGGGCGGAGACCACGAGCTGGGCGAAGACGTCCTGGCCGGTCTGGGTGGTGCCGAGCCAGTGCGCCCCGGAGGGGCTCTGGCCCAGGTCGACGCTGACCGCGTCGGGGTCGTCGACCAGCCAGGGGCCGATCAGCGCGGTGAGCGCGAAGACCGCGAGAACGCCGAGGCCGAGGGCCAGCCGGCGGGAGCGCAGCGCCAGGCGCAGCAGCCCGCGGCCGCCGACGGGGCGTACGGGGGCGGTGGTGGCGGTGGGGAGGGTGGCGGTCATCGGGCCTGCCTGGTCCGGGGGTCGACAAAGCCGTACACCAGGTCCACCAGGAAGTTGGCGGCCAGGACGGCGAAGGTGATGACGAGGAAGACCGCCTGCATCAGGGGGTAGTCGGTGTTCTCGACGGCCTGGAGGAGGGTGAAGCCCATCCCGGGATAGGAGAAGACGATCTCCATGACGAGCGAGCCGCTGACGATGAAGCCGAGCGAGATGGCGAAGCCGGCGACTGAGGGCAGTACGGCGTTGCGGGCGGCGTAGCCGACCATGACGGTGCGCGGGCGCAGCCCCTTGGCCTCGGCGGCGGTGACGTAGTCCTCGGCGAGGGTGGAGACCATCATGTTGCGCATGCCGAGCATCCAGCCGCCGACCGAGCTGAGCACGATGGTGGCGGCGGGCAGCACCGCGTGTTCGGCGGCGGAGGAGAGGAAGTCGCCGTTGAACCCCATGTCCAGCGTCTCGTCGTAGCCGCCGCCCAGCGGCAGTACGCCCCACACCTGGCCGAAGAGGTAGAGGAGCAGCAGCGCGAGCCAGAAGTAGGGGACGGCGGCGAGGAAGGTGGTGGAGGGGACGAGGGAGTCCAGCCAGCTGCCGCGCCGCCAGCCGGCGAGGGTGCCGAGCGTCAGACCGAGTACGAAGCTGATGAGGGTGGCGGCGCCGACGAGGACGAGCGTCCAGGGCAGGGCGTCCTGCAGCACGTCGGTGACGGGGCTGGGGAAGTAGGTGACCGAGAGCCCGAAGTCCAGATGGACCACGGAGCCCAGATAGTCCCAGTACTGGACCGCGATATTGCCGTGGCCCAGCCCGAACATGCTGGCCAGGGCCTCCTCCTGGCCCGGCTCCACGGGCCCGGACTGCGCCATCCGCGTCATCATCAGCTGCACCGGATCGCCGGGGATGAGCCGGGGCAGAAAGAAGTTGACGGTGACGGCCATCCAGGCGGCCACGGCGTAGAAGCCGAGCTTTCTCAGGACATAGCGCACGCTGCCGCGCCCTTACTTACCGGATTTACCGTTGACGGGCTTGATACGGGCTGCCACCCAGCCGCCGTCGGGGTCGAGCCAGATGGAGGGGGCCGCGTAGAGGTTGTCCTCGGTGGGATATCCGGTGACGCGGTTTCCGTTGAACTCCTGCTCGTTCTGGCCGTAGAAGAGCGGGATGGCCGGCATGTCCTTGACGAATTCCTGCTGGATCTTGTAGTACCAGGGCTTCTGCTTCGCCGGGTCCTTGGTGGACGCGATCTCGTCCAGGGCCTTGTCCATGGCCGGGTTGGAATAGCGGCCGAAATTGCCGACGTTGGTGGATTCACCGATCTTCGGCGGGATGGTGCTGTCCACCAGCTGGGCGTAATACGCACGCGGGTCGGGGGTGTAGCCGCTGTTGTCGAGCAGCATCTGGAACTGGCCGCGGGCGCGGTTGTTGGACCACTGCGCGTACGATTCGGCCTTGACGACGAGTTCGATCCCGGCCTTCTTGAGCTGCTGCTTGGCCAGCTGGGCGACGCTGACGTAGTCGGTCCAGCCGGAGACCAGCTCGACCGTCACGGACAGCTTCTTGCCGTCCTTCTCCCACGAGCCGCCCGATTTGGTGTATCCGGAGGCGGTCAGATACTGGTCGACCTTGCCCTGGCCGGTCTCGATCACGGCGTCCTTCAGGGACGGGTCGAGTACGGACTCGTAGTTGGGCAGCAGCAGCGCCATGGGGTTGGCGACGGGCGCCTGTCCGTCGTACACGCTCCGGTTCATGAACTCACGGTCGAGGGCGGCGCTGATCGCCTTGCGGACATTGACGTCGGCCGTCGGGCCCTGCTTGGCGTTGGGCAGGAAGAACGTGGTCGCCAGGGGGATGTTGACGAGTTCGAAATTCTTGTCCTTGGCGAGGTAGTTCTTCTTGATGTCGGGGATGAAACCGCCGCCCCAGTCGATCTGGCCGGAGGTGACCGCGGCGGTGACGGCGCTGTTTCCGGTGAAGGACCGGTACCGCATGGTCTTGAAATGCGGAAGGCCCTTGAAGTAGTAGTCGTCACGGGCGACCAGATCCATGGTCGTGCCCTTGACGGATTTCACCTTCCACGCGCCGGTGCCCACGGGGTTGGTGTTGAGCGTGGTCGCCCGCTCCTTGACCGGGATCTTCGACCAGATGTGCTTGGGCAGCATCTTCATCTTGCCGAGGATGAAGTATTCCTTGGTGTAAGCCGACTTGGAGAACTTGATCAGCGCCGTGTCCTTGCCCTCGGCGCTCGCCGAGGCGATGGGAAGGGCGTACTGATTCTGCGCCTTGCTCTCCTTCGCCATCTGGAAGGTCCAGGCGACGTCCTCGGCGGTGAAGGGCTTTCCGTCGTTCCAGGTGGCGTTGGTGCGTACCGTGACACGGAGCGTCTTACCGCCGTCCGACCAGGTGTATTTGGTGGCCAGCCACGGCTCGATCTCCCCGGCCTTCGCCGCGTTCAGATGGAACAGCGGCTCGTAGATCATTCCGTGCGTCGCCTGGAGCGGCTGCGGGGCGAACGGATTGAAGTTCCGGATGAAGTTGCCCGTGGATCCCGTGGCAACGGTCAGCACCCCGCCCGACCCGCCGTTGTTGTTCTTGCCCCCGCCGCAGGCGGCGAGCGTGACGGTGAGCGTGAGCGCGGCCCCGGCGGCGAGCGCGCGGCGCGGACCGGCCGTTGTCGTCGAGATCATGGGTTCCCCTCGGTGTGCGGTCGAAGCTGTGCGGGTCGAAGCGGTGCGGGTTCACAGGGCGCATGCCGGACGGCGGTCCGCGCACCTCCGGGGCCGCGAAATTAAGGGCGCCCGGAAGAGGGTGTCAATAGTGCCGACACGACACCTTCACTGAACCGGACCAGTCGAACCCGTCGAACACCCAGGTCCCGGCCGAAAGCCGCCCCGTACAGCCAATGTTGGACGATCAAGACCGCCGGGCGGCGATGCGTACGAACCTTGTCCGAAGTGTTGACACTAAACCGGTAAAGCCGTTCACTGCTTGCTGCGCGGCACCGCCCGTCCGCACCGGGCCGCATCCCTGACGCCCCCTGCCTGAGGGAGAGTTCGCAGATGCAGCGCACGTCCGCACGGCTCACCGTCGGCGACCGACCCGTCATCTGGCTCGGCGCCAACTACTGGTCGCGCACCGGCGGTCCGCTGATGTGGCGCTCGTACGACCCCGAGGTCGTCGACGCCGAGCTGCGCGTACTGCGGGACCACGGGCTGAACATGACCCGGTCGTTCTTCTACTGGCCGGACTTCATGCCCGCCCCCGACCGCCTCGATACGGAGCTGTGCGCGCGCTTCGCCGACTTCCTCGACCGCCACCAGGCGCTCGGCATGACCACCGTCCCCACCTTCCTCGTCGGCCATATGTCCGGCGAGAACTGGGACCCCGCCTGGCGCGGCGACCGCGATCTGTACAGCGATGTGTGGCTGGTGTCCCGCCAGGCGTGGTTCGCCCGCGAGACGGTGCGCCGCTTCGCCGCCCACCCCGCGGTGGCCGGCTGGCTGGTCTCCAACGAGATGCCGATCTACGGCCGCCAGCCCGGCGTACGCTCCGGCCAGGTGCCCGCGGAGCGCGAGGCGGTCGCGGCCTGGGCCCAGATCCTGATCGACGCCGTACGGGCCGGCGGCGGCACCCAGCCCGTCTCGCTCGGCGACGGCGCCTGGGGCCTGGAGAACTCCGGCCACGACAACGGCTTCCGGCTCCAGGACACCGCCGAGCTGTGCGACTTCCTCGGCCCGCACGTCTACCGCATGGAGAACGACCCGGTCCGGCAGCACTACGCCGCCGCCTGGGTGTGCGAGCTGACCGGCACCTTCCAGCGCCCCGTCGTCCTGGAAGAGTTCGGCGTCAGCTCCGACTTCGCCTCGGGCCCCGGCGCCGCCCGCTACTACCGGCAGACCCTGCACAACAGCCTGCTGGCCGGGGCGACCGGCTGGGTCGCCTGGAACAACACCGACTACGACAACCTGAGCGAGCAGCCCCCGTACCGCCATCACGCCTTCGAGATGCACTTCGGCCTCACCGACACCGCCGGTGTCCCCAAGCCGCAACTGCGCGAGCTGCGCGCCTTCTCCGAGGTGCTGAGCGCGGTGGACTTCCCCCGCTGCCACCGCGCCGACACCGATACGGCCCTGCTGGTCTCCTCCTACCTCGACACCCTCTACCCGTTCACCCGCGCCGAGGACCGCGGCTACGTCCAGCAGACCGGCCGCCAGGCCTGGCTCGCCGCCCGGCTCGCCGACGCCCCGGCGGCGGTGGTGCGCGAAAGCGACGGCGCGCTGCCCACCGACGTACGGCTGTGGCTGGTCCCCTCCACCAAGCAGCTCCTCTCCCCCACCTGGTACGAGCTGGAGCGCCGGGCCCGGGACGGCGCCACGGTCTATGTCTCGTACTCCCCCGGCGCCCACGACGAGCAGCGCGGCCCCTGGTACGCCCATCTGAACGAGCTCTTCGGCGTCCGCCACCAGCTGGAGTACGGCCTGGTCGACCCGATCGAGGACGACGAGGTGACCTTCACCCTCACCCGCGCCTTCGGCACCCTCCCCGAGGGCGCCCGGCTCACCTTCCGCGCCGCGGGCACCGACAACAGCCGCGTCTTCCTCCCCGTCGAACCCGACGGCGCGCAGGTCCTCGCGGTCGACGGCCACGGCCGCCCCGCGCTGCTGCTGCGCGAGACCGGCGAGGGCTGCGTGGTCTTCTGCACCTATCCGATCGAGCACATGGCGGCCGTCACCCCCCGCGTCAACCCCGAGGCGACCAGCACGCTGTACGACGCCCTCGCCGCCCACGCCGGCGTCCGCCGCCCGGTCACCACCTCCGACCCCCGTATCGCCGTGGACCGCCTGGTCCACGAGGACGGCCGGGTCTTCGTCTGGCTGGTCAGCCAGGCGGACGAGGAGCTGTCGGTGAAGCCGGCGGTGGCCGACGGCAGGCTCACCACGTTGGACGGCTCCCCGGCGGAGACGGTGGTCCTGGAGCCGTACGGGGTGCGGGTGCTGCGGCTGGAAGGCTGAGGGGCGGGCGAGTCGGCGGATCGCTACTGCGGCCGCGCCGGCTCCTCGTGCTCCTCGTGCTCCTCGTGCTCCTCGTAGTGGATGTCGTGGCGGGCCGCGATCGGATTGATCTTCACCGGGTCGAGCTGTCCGTCGGTGAGCACGGACGGCCCCGCCTCGAACAGGTCCTCCAGATAGCACTCCCACCCACCGGGCGAGGAGATCTGGAGCACGCGGGGCGGCGGGTCCGAGACGCGGCGCAGGGCGTGCGGGACGCCCTTGGGCAGCAGGACGAACGTCCCCGGCGCCGCCGTGAAGGTCCGGTCGTCGAACTCGACCCCGAGTTCGCCTTCCAGGACGTAGACGCACTCGTCCGCCGCGTGGTGGGTGTGGCGCGGGATGTCGCGGGCGAGCACCACCTCCAGCAGGGAGAACCGGCCCTCGGTGTCGTCGGTGGCCGCCTTCACGGCGAAGGCCGGGGGCATGGGGACCCGGCCCGGTCGGGCCTGACCGGGGCCGAGCAGGAGGAAGCGGGCTTCTGACATCGCGGTTCCTTGTCTGTGCGGTGGGTGAGGCTGTGCGGTGGGTGAGGCTGTGCGGTGGGTGGGGCTGTGGGTACGTGCGGCTGTGCGGTACGTGCGGCCGTGCGGTGCGTGCGGCGGCCCGGTCAGCGGCGCTGGCGCACCCCGCGCCGCCACACCTCGGCGATGGCACGGCCGGCGGTGATGTCCCGGGTCGGGTCGCCGTCGACCAGGAGCAGGTCGGCCCGCAGCCCGGGGGCGATCCGGCCCCGGTCGGCCAGGCCGAAGTGGCGGGCCGGGACGCTGGTGCCCGCAGCCAGTGCCTCCAGCGGGGTGAGCCCGGCCTGGACCAGCAGCTCCAGCTCGCGGTGCAGGCCGTCGCCGTGCAGCGGGGCGAAGGGGTTGGCGTCGGTGCCGGCCAGCAGCGGCACCCCCGCCCGGTGCAGTGCCCCGGCCGCGTAGGCGGCGTTCGCGGCACGGGCGGCGCCGTCGCCCCCGTACACCTCATAGTTGACGATCGCGCTGATCACGAAGACGCCCTGGGCGGCGATCCGGGCGGCGAGCGTGTCGGCGGCCGGGTCGCCGGGGGCGGTGTCCGCCCAGACGTGGGACAGCCCGTCGGCACCCGCGTCCAGCGCCGTCTCGGCCTCCTCGGCGGTGACCGCGTGCGCGATCGTGCGCAGCCCCACGGCGCGGGCCGCCGCGACGAGGGCGGTCGCGATGTCGGCGCCCAGGGTCGGAACCGGCGTTCCGGCGGCCGAGCCGTCGTCGATCACGAACTTCAGGTAGTCGCTGCCCTCGGCGGCGCGGGCCGCGACGAACGCCTCGGCCTGCGCGGGATCGGTGATGGTCTCGAACGGCCCGTTGGCGTCCTCGGGACGCTCCAGCATGGGCGCGACCATCGCCATGACCCCGGACGGATGACCGCCGGGGGCCGTGGCGAGGACCCCGGCGCTGCGCAGGTCGGCGACGTCGTCCCGGTCCGCCGCCAGCCGGCGCTGCCGCGCCAGGTTCGGCGGGAGGCAGAACATGTCCAGCTCGGTCGTCACTCCGAAGGTGAGCGCTTGAGCGAGGCTGCCGTCGAAGGTGTGGGTGTGGGCGTCGATCAGGCCCGGGAGAAGGGTCCGGCCGGCGCCGTCGACCTCCACCTCCGCGTGGCCGCCGTCGTACGCGGCGATGCGGTCGCCGTCGATGAGGACGTGCGTACGGGCGATGGCCCGCTCGCCGTCGAAGACGCGGACGTCACGGATGAGAGTGCGCATGGAAGCTCCCCGAGCAGCCGAAGTAGTTCACCAGAAGATAGTACTCCAGCGAACTATATTCATGGCAAACTGTATTCCGGCAACTAGACTCCCGGGACATGAGCAAAGGCGGGCCCGCATACGGCGACGGCGACGGGGGCGACGGCGAGAACGACGGCGACGGCCAACCCGGCGTGGTGGACAGGATCCTGACGGACTGGCGCCGGGAGCGCCCCGATCTGGATGTGACGGCGCTGGCGACCGCCGGGCGACTGTCGTTCGTCGCCGAGAACATCGTCGGCCCGTTGGGCGAGCGGGCCGTCGAGCGGCACGGCATCGGGCGGGGCGACTTCGACGTGCTCGCCACACTGCGGCGGGTCGGCGCCCCCTACACCCTCAGCCCCTCGGTGCTCTCGGCGGAGTTGATGATGTCGCGGGCCGGTATGACCAAGCGGCTGGACCGCCTCGAACAGGCCGGGCTGGTGGAGCGCAGCCTCGACGCCGAGGACCGGCGAAGCTTCCGGGTCGCCCTCACAGACCGGGGCCGCCAGGTGGTCGACGCCGCGTTCACCGACCTCAACGCCGACCTGAGCGCGCTGGTCGCCGAGCTCACCGCCGAGCAGCGGGACGGCCTGGACCGGGCGCTCGACGCGCTGCTGCGCGCAGCCACGCGCCCGAACCCGCCGGGCGGCGGCTGAAATCCCGGGCGGCCGCGCGCACCCTCGACCACCGGCCGCCCGCCCGGCCCGCCCATATGCGAGGCCGCCTCGCTGGAGACGTTCACGACTTGAACGGCCCCGCGCCTTCCCTCATTTCATCCATTCCTGCTCGTACTTGGCGTACGTACCGTCGTGCGTCGCCAGGTGCACCCACTGGTCGACGTACTCCTTGAACTCGCCGTCGCCGCGCGGCAGCGCATACGCCTTCTCCGAGAAGGAGAACGGCTTGTCGGGGTGGACGGCGCACAGCTCCGGGTGGATCTTCGCCTGGTAGCGGGTCTCGCTGGCGTCGGTCATCATCACATCGGCGCGGCCCGCGATGATCTCGTCGAAGATCGTGGTGTTGTCGGGGTGGACGGTGAGGGTGGCCTGCTTGATGTGAGCGCGGGCGAACTGCTCATTCGTACCGCCCGGGTTGACGATCACCCGCACGCCCGGCTGGTCGATGTCCTCCAGCGTCTGGTACTTCTGCTCGTCCTCGCACCGCACCACCGGGGTCTTGCCGTCGGTCAGATACGGGTCGCTGAAGTACGCCTTACGGGCCCGGGCCAGGGTCACCGACACCCCGCCCATGGCGACGTCGCAGCGCCCGGCCGCCAGATCGTCCACCAGCTTGGCCCAGGACGTGGCGACGAACGCGGGCTTGGCGTCCAGGCTCTTGGCCAGATCGCGGGCCATGTCGATATCGATACCGGTGTAGTCGCCGGTCTTGGCATCGCGGTGGGTGAAGGGGCGGTAGTCGCCCGTGGTGCATACGCGCAGCACGCCGCGCTCGGGCACCCGGTCCAGCAGGGTGCCGCGCTGGTGCTTGGCCGTGGCGGCGGGCGCGGC
>NZ_JBSFMM010000253.1:0-15374 GCF_053599555.1 Streptomyces sp. NPDC000941 | reverse complement strand
CGCCCCGGACTGCGGACGGCCGGCCGCGGGGCCCGCCGGGGGCGGGACCGCGGGTGGGCGGGGGCCGAGGAGGGCGGCGCCGTGGGTGGAGAGGGCGCCGCGGCCGGTGACGCCGAGCAGTTCGGCCTCGGTCAGCGTCCACTGGGCCAGCCGGGAGCGCAGGTCGTCGGCGGGTGCGCCGCGGTGGGTCGGGCGCTCCCAGCGCAGGCGGGCCAGGAGCGCTTCGGCGGTGGGCGGGGCGCCCGGCGGGAGAGTGGCGAGGAGTTCGAGGACGCGGCGGCGCACCTCGGGGGCGGGGGAGCGGTCCAGCTCCGGGCCGAGGGCCGCGAGCGTACGGCCCTTCGCGTCGCGGCCGCCGACCAGGCCCGAGGTGCGGGTCGCGGTCAGCCAGGCGGCGGCGAGCCGTGCCCAGCGCTCCTCGGCGGGCAGCCCGAGCCAGTCGTCGTAGGCGGGGGTGGGCGCGTAGCGCTCGTCCGTCTCGCCGTCGGAGGCGAGCAGCCCGGCCGCGTACGCCAGCTCCACCCAGAACGCGGCCACCGGCTCGGACACATCGAGCGCCGCGGCGGTCCGCTTGAGGTCCCGTACGCTCACGCCGCCCGCGCGCAGGACGGGCGGTGCCGCGGTCTCCCACTGGCCCAGCAGCTCCTCGACCGTGGACAGCGCGGTGTAAGCCTCGCTTGCCGCCGTCGCGTCCACAGCCTGTGGATTGTGCCGCGCCGCGGGCGGAAGGGGCGGCGGCAGCGGTTCGGGCGAGCGGTGCGCGCGGCCGCCGCGCAGATGCAGGGCCACCTCGCGAGGCAGCACCACATTGCGCGGCCCGGACGGCAGCAGCAGGCCGCGGGCCAGCAGCCATTCGACGGGCGGGCTGGGCGAGGCGACGAACGCCTCCCCGTACGGCGGGCCCCAGGTCAGCCTGGACAGGACCGCCGTCGCGCCGGCGGGGGCCGCCACCAGCAGCGCCGCCATACGGGGGCGATCGCCGAAGAGCCCGGTCAGGGCGGCCGCCGCGGTGACCGGGTCGTGGGTGGGCGGCAGCCCGGCCGCCGCCAGGATCTCCTGCAGCCGGCCGGGGGACATACCGGCCGTGGCCTCCTGGACGGTGGGGCCCAGACCGGTCGGGGAGGGGACCGTGGGCGAGGGGGCCAGCAGCTCGTGGGCGGTGCGGACCAGGCGCAGCCGGTCGTCGCCGCCCCAGGCGAGGGCCTGGGCGCGCAGGGTGGCCACGGCGCGGGGGAGTTCGGCGAGGATCTGCTCGCGGGTGGCCCCGTGGGGCGCGGCGCCGGCCGTCTCCTCGGCGGGCTCCGGGGCGTCGCCGGCCATCAGCGCGCTCAGCGTCTCGTACGAGCACGGGTCCGGCGCTACCGCCAGCGCCTCCGCGGTCTGCAGCGCGAACCGGTCCAGCCGCTCCACCGCCCGTACGACCGAGGCGCGGGTGCCGGCCCGGGTGGCGAGCTGGGTGAGGTCGTTCGGCACGGGGGACAGCAGGTCCGGGCGGGCGTGCAGAAGGGTGGCGAGGGCGTCGTCGGGGCGGGTGCGCAGCTCTTCGGCGAGCGTGCGCGGCGCTCCGCGGCCGCTGTCCCGTGGGCCGGTCTCTGCAGGCACGTATGCCTCCCGATTCCGCGAGCTGGTCATTCGATCCACGATACCGGGGGGTGAACAGGTGGCGATCGACGGCACTTGATCGTGTTCTGGCACGTATGAGGTGAGTCCCCGGGCAGTGGCAGGCACACGCTCCCGGACGCGAACGGGAGTTCTTGCATCGAATGCGTGACCTTCTCCGGTGGTGGTCGTTGGGTGTGGTGACGGATTTCTGCGACACCGGGTTGGGGGGAAGGGGGTGGGCGGACTGCGGGAGATGGCGGCGCCGTTCGTGGTGCCCAGCCCCTCGGGGGTCGCGATCCGTACCCGGCTCAAGGGCCTGACCGTCGGGGACGAGAAGGTTCTGAGGCTGGTCGGCGACCTGCTCGGTTCGCTCGCCTCCCGTGATCTGGGGGTGCGGTGTTCGGCCGGGCTGGATCACGACAGTGAGCAGTGGGCCGAGCGCAAACGCGTCCTGACCGCGGAGTCCTCCTCCCGCTGGGCCGGGTCGATCACGAAGGCCACCCACGATCAGTGGGCGCTGGCCAGGCGCGGCCAGCTCGCGCACATCCAGAGCCTTCAAGCCGGGATCGAGACGATCACCCACCGGCTGTCCCGGCCCGTGGGCGAGAAGGGCACCAAGCAGGCGCCGGGCGGCTACCGCAGCACACGGGAGTGGCACGCGAAAAGGCGCCGCTTGTGTGTGCTCGAAGACCGGCTTCAGGCAGTGCGGGCGGACCGTGAGGCCGCAGTCGTGCGCGTGGTGCGCGGCGGGAAACGGCTGCTGAACACCCGCCACCACCTTCAGGAAGCGCAGCTCACCGAGGAACAATGGCGCGCCCGGTGGCAGGCCGGGCGCCGGTTCCTCGCGGCGGACGGCGAGTCCGGCAAAAGGTTCGGCAACGAGACCATCCGCGTCACCCCCGACGGCGAGGTCTCGATCAAACTCCCCGCGCCGCTGGCGCACCTGGCGAACGCTTCGCACGGCCGGTACGTACTCACCGGCCGCGTGGCGTTCGCGCACCGGGGCGAGCAGTGGACCGATCGCGTGGCAGCGAACCGGGCGGTGGCCTACCGCATCCACGAAGACACAATCCGGGGGCGCTGGTATCTGACCGCGTCCTGGACGATCCCCCCTGTCCAGGCCGTCCCCCTGGCGGCGGCCCGCACCGGCGGCCTGATCGGGGTGGACACCAACGCCGACCTTCCCCAAGCTCTCGGCTTCGCTCGAGCAGGGGAGACCCCATTGCCGCCTGGCGCCTCGACGCACACGGCAACCCGTGCGGCGAACCCCGCAGGTTCTTCTTCGACCTGTCCGGCCCTGCCTCCTACCGGGACGCCCAGGTGCGGCACGCCCTGATCCGTCTGCTGCACTGGGCTGCCCTGCACGGGCTGAACATCGCGATCGAAGACCTCGACTTCGACACGGACAAGACCCGCGAGAAGCACGGCAGACGGAAGCGGTTCCGCAAGCTCATCAGCGGCATGCCCGTCTCCAGGCTGCGGGCGCGGCTCGTCTCGATGGCGGCTGAACTCGGCATCAACATCGTCGCCGTCGACCCGGCCTACACGAGCAAGTGGGGCGCACAGCACTGGCAGAAGCCCCTCGCCAGCACGAAGCGGGCCACCACGCGGCACGACGCCGCAAGCGTGGCCATCGGAAGGCGCGCCCTCGGGCACCCGATCCGGCGACGGACGGCACCGCCCCGCACCCACCAGAGCGATGGGTGCGGGCATCGGACCGCCCAGGCCGGACACGGCACCCGAGGGCGTGAGGCTCTGCCCATCAGCGGCCTCCGGCCGCGGGCCGCCCCCGCATCCCCGGACCACGGACACGATCCGATGGCGCTGGGTGCGGAACGAAAGCGGCCGACCAGTGTGCCCAACACCGTTCGGGGCACGCGGCTGAGCATGGGGTCTGGCAACAGGACTCACTCCCGCTCAGTCCTTAGGAACGGTGATGACGAGCCGGGGTGCGGCGGGCCGCCGGTCCGGCGCGGTACCGTCGGAACGATCTGATACGCCAGCGGTGCGCATTGTCAGGGGTCTTGGTGGGGATCGAGAGCGAACAGCTCGTCTACGACTATCTGAGCCGTGTCGGCGATCTGGCACATCAGCGGGGGTTGTCATCCGGCGACCGGATGCGGCTGGTCTCCGAGTTGCGCGCCGATATCGACCAGCGGCGGGCGTCGTCCGCCGGTTCGGACAGCCCGGCGGGGGTGAAGCGGATCCTCGCGAAGCTGGGCACGCCCTCGGAGGTGGTGACCGCCGCGGGTGGCCGCCCGGGAGCGGGCGCCGCGACGAATGGCGGCGCGGCGGAGGGCGGCACCACGGCTGGTGGCGGCCCGGCGGGCGGCGGTGCGGCGGGTGGCGGTGCCGCGGGTGCGGGCAGCGCAGGGCGTGCGGGCGGGGCGTACGGGGGTGCGGAGCCGTCGCGCGGAGCGGGCGCGACCGGGATGGCGCGGGCGGCCCGCGACAAGCTGTCCGGGTTCGCCGAGCGCAGCGGGCTGATCGGCAAGGTGCCCTCCCCGCGCGACGGTGACTCCCCGGCCCGGCCCGAGTCCCCGTCCGGCGAAGCTCCGGCAACAGACTCCGGGCCGTCGCCCCGTCGGCGGTCGTCCACCGCCGCGTCGCCGCCTCATCTCGCGGGCGAGGACGAGCTCGGCCCCCGCGAGTCGAACCCCGACTGGTGGCATACCGAGCCGGGCCCGTTCCTCAAGACCGAGCAGCGCGATTCGCCGTTCGGCCAGGTGGAGGGGTTCGTCGGCGGGGTGGAGATCCCCGAACTGCTCGGCCGGCCGGCCGAGTCGGACCAGGGGAACGAGGGTGCCGCCGAAGGAGCCGCGGGCGCGGATACGGGCACGGAACAGGGCGTCGGCGCGGGCGCGGAGGAGGCGGAGGCCGACACCGGCGGCGGCAAGGCCGCCCGCAAACCCGGGCTGCTGCGCCGGGCGCTGCGGCGGCGCGGCGCGAAGGGCGACAGCGGCGGAGACGGGGCCCAGAAGGCAGGCTCCCTCGGTCTGTTGCCCCTGCTGGCGGTCGTGCTGCTCGTGGCCGGTGCCGCGCTGGGCAATCTCCTCGTGATGGCCTTCGGCTGGGTGATCATCTACGGCGCGCGCAAGATGTCGCGTGCCGAGATGAGGTGGGCCGCGCTGGGGATGCCCGGCCTGGTCGTGGCCGCGACCATGGCCTGGCTGTGGGGCCGGGCCTCCGGCAGATGGGGTGAGCCGATCCCCGAGAACGGCATGGGGGACGCGGTGCGGGCAGCCTGGCCGGTCGTTGTGCGCGCCGCGGCGATCGCATCGGCGCTCTTCCTCGTCTGGCGCACGAGGCGCCGCCGCTGACCCCGGCACCCGACCGGCCCGTACCCGACCGGCCCGTACCCGACCGCCTCCGCGCCGGCCCGCCCCGGCACCTGACCGGCTCCGTGGTGAGCGCCACGTCGGCGGCACGGAGTCAGCGGTTCCGCGCGGGGGAGAATGTCGGGCATGTCTTCGTCTTCGCCCGCATCCGCATCCGCATCCGCTGCCGCGCCCGCCGCCTCCGCTACGTCTGCTGCGCCCGCCGCACCCGCGCACCCCGTGACCGTCGGTTTCGATCTCGACATGACCCTGATCGACTCCCGCCCCGGCATCAAGGCCGCCTTCGTGGCGCTCTCAGCCGCCACCAGCACCTTCATCGACGGCGACCTCGCCGTCACCCGCCTTGGCCCGCCGCTGGAGCAGGAGCTCGCGCACTGGTTCCCGAAGGAGCGGATCGACGAGGTGGGGGACCTGTACCGCGAGCTGTACCCGGAGTACGCGATAGCCCCCACGCGTGCCATGTCCGGCGCCCGCGAGGCCGTCGCCGCGGTGCAGGCGGCCGGTGGGCGCGCGGTCGTGGTGACGGCCAAGCACGAGCCGAACGCCAAGCTGCACCTCAGCCATCTCGGCATCGAGGCGGACGCGGTCGTCGGCTGGCTGTGGGCCGAGGCGAAGGCGGAGGCGCTGCGCGAGCACGGCGCATCGGTGTACGTCGGGGATCACACGGGCGACGTGCGCGGCGCACGCACGGCGGGCGCGCTGTCCGTGGCGGTCGCGACCGGGCCGTGCGATGCGGAGGAGCTGCGTACGGCGGGGGCCGACGTGGTGCTCGACGACCTGACCGCCTTCCCGGCATGGCTGGCCCGCCACCTGGAGGGATGACCCGCTCAGGGGCTGGGAGGACTGGCCTGCGACCCGGGGTGACCCGTCCCATCGGGGTGGCCCCCCGGGTCGGCCGCGCGCCGCTGCGCCGCGATCGAGCGCAGCAGGCCCGCTGTGGAGAGCGCGAAGCCGACGCCCATCAGCATGCACACGAAGTACGCGGCCGATGGCAGTGGGTGCAGGCCCAGGAAGAGCGGGGCTACGGTGATCAGAGTGGCCACGGCGCCCACGCCGAAGACGATCACCCCCAAACGCACCATCTGGTCGCCAGAGGCCGTTCCGTCGTGTGGTGTTTCATTGCTCACCGCAACAGGGTAGGTCGGAGCAGAGCGCGCGTAGGAACCACCACCCGGAACCACCCGGGTACGTCTTGTCACCAGGCTCCGGACCATTAGCCTTGGTGGTGGCGGGTCTTACGACCCGCTGTAGTGCTATCCAGACCTTTTTTAACGTGTTTTCCGACGAGTGACGAGGACGAGGACAGACGTGCCTACCGGCAAGGTCAAGTGGTTCAACAGTGAGAAGGGCTTCGGCTTTCTCTCCCGTGACGACGGCGGCGACGTCTTCGTCCACTCGTCAGTGCTCCCGGAAGGCATTGACTCGCTGAAGCCAGGACAGCGGGTCGAGTTCGGCGTCGTCGCCGGTAACCGCGGTGACCAGGCACTTTCGGTGACGGTACTGGACCCGACCCCCTCCGTCGCGGCAGCCCAGCGGCGCAAGCCCGATGAGCTGGCGTCCATCGTCCAGGACCTGACCACCCTGTTGGAGAACGTGACGCAGCAGTTGGAGCGCGGGCGCTACCCCGACAAGGCACATGGCCACAAGATCGCGGGCATGCTGCGGGCGGTGGCCGACCAGCTCGACGTCTAGCAGACCAGAAGTTCAGAAGTCCGGTTGGGCGCGGTCCGGCTGGACGAACTCCAGCGCGTTGTGGCCGAGGGGCGGCACCAGCCCCTCGGCCGCCGCACGTGTGAGCAGCCCGCGCACCGCGGCGTAGCCGTCCTCGCCCAGGTCCGCGGTGAATTCGTTCACGTAGAGCCCGATGTGCTGATCGGCGACCGCCGGGTCCATCTCCTGTGCGTGCTCCGCCACGTATCCGCGCGAAGCCGTCGGGTCGCCCCAGGCCGCCCGTACGGACATACGCGTGGCCTCGGCGACGGCCCGCAGCCGCTCGGCGCCCAGCGACCGCTTCGCGACGATCGCGCCGAGGGGGATCGGCAGGCCCGTGGTGAGCTCCCAGTGCTCGCCCATGTCGGCCAGGCAGTGCAGACCGTAGTTCTGATAGGTGAATCGGGCCTCGTGGATCACCAGCCCGGCGTCGACCCGGCCGTCCCGTACGGCGGGCATGATCTGGTCGAACGGCAGCACGATGACCCGGCCCACCCCGCCCGGCACCTCACCGGCCGCCCACAGCCGGAAGAGCAGATACGCCGTAGAGCGTTCGCTCGGCACGGCGACCGTCTTGCCCGCCAGGTCCTTCGCCCGCCCCGGCTCCTTGGTGAGCACCAGCGGACCGCAGCCGCGCCCGAGCGCGCCGCCGCAGGGCACCAGCGCGTAGTCGCGCAGGATCCACGGCAGAACGGCGTACGACACCTTCAGCACATCGCGCTCGCCGCGCTCCGCCATGCCGTTCGTGATGTCGATATCAGCGAAGGTGACGTCGATCGCGGGCGCGTCCGGGACGCGGCCGTGTGCCCAGGCGTGGAAGACGAACGTGTCGTTCGGGCAGGGCGAGTACGCGATGCTCAGCGGCTGCGGCGTCGGCTGCGGGGGCGTCTGGGCGGTCATCTGCTGGGTCCCTTCCAGGTGGCGAGGGCGGGCGGGAGGTGACGGAAGGCGCCCGCCAGGGCGTCGAGCGCTTCGCCGATCCGCCAGGCGGCCCGGTCCCGCGGGCCGACGGCGTTGGAGATCGCCCGCAGCTCCAGCACGGGCACGCCGTGCGCGGCGGCGGCCTCGGCCACCCCGAAGCCCTCCATCGCCTCGGCGGCGGCGCCCGGGTGCCGTCGGCGCAGCTCCGCGGCGCGCTCGGCGCTGCCGGTCACGGTCGAGACGGTGAGCACCGCGCCGCGTACCGCCCCCGTCGCCTCGGCCACGGCCCGTACGAGCGCGGGCGGCGGGAGGTGTTCGACGGTTCCGAAGCCGAGTTCGGTGACGGCGGCGAAGCCGTCGGGGGTCTCGGCGCCCAGGTCGGCGGCCACGATCGGCTCGCCGACGACGACGGAGCCGAGGGGCGCGGGGGCGAAGCCGCCGCCGATGCCGGCCGAGACGACGAGCCCGTACGGTGCGTGCCCGAGCTCGGCGGCGGTGAGGGCCGTGGCGGTCGCCGCCGCCGCGGCGGCGGGGCCGACCCCGGCGTCCAGCGCGTCCACGGTGAGCGGGGGGCGTACGACCCGGCGCAGCGTCCGCCCGCCGGGTACGGAGACCTCGGCTTCGGCGGCTTCGGCCTCGGTCGCTGTCTCTGTCGCGCTGACGACGCCACGTACCGCCGCGTCCCGCTCGGCGGGCACGGCGGTGACGACGAGTACGCGCATCAGCGGCTCCCGGATCTCCTGGATCTCGCGGATCTCCCGGTCAGGCGTCGGCTGTCAGACGCCGGGTGTCAGACGTCGCGCTTGAGCTTGATCGGCCAGGCGCCCTTGATCCCGCTGTTCTTGCCGGTCTCCACCACCACGATCGTCACGCTGTCGAGGGGGGTGGTCTGGCCGGTCTGCGGGTCCGTCTGCTGGAACAGCTTGTCGCTGTCGAGGCTGAGGTAGGTCTGCTTGGACTGGGGGTTGATGACGCCGTGGGCCTCGCTTATCACGACCCATCCCGATTCGGCCATCTTCGGATCCACGCCGACCCGCACCTTCTCGCCGGGGCTGACCGACAGCGTCTCCTTGGGCTTCGCGGTCAGGCACGCCGTGACCTTCTTCTCGGACTTGGCGACGACCTTGCCGTCCTTGTAGCAGTCCTTGGCGGCCTCGGTCGTCACGGTCTTCGTACCGACCGTGACCGTCGCCAGCGGGGTCGGCTTGTCGCAGGCGGAGAGGGCGACGATCCCAAGGGACAGGGCACAGGCGGCGGTGGCGGCCCGGCGGCCCTTGCCCCTGGTAAACAGCGCAGCGGTCATGCGGGCAGGCTACCGGGCTGGGTTGATCAAGCCACGCGGGGGTGTGTCGCTCCCTGCCGTGCGGCCGCCAGCAGCCCCCGTACGCTCGCCGCCACGCCCAGCGCGATCATCGCCCCGGCGACCGCCATACCGAGCGCGCCGCTGAGCGGGAGAACGATGCCCACGGCCCCGCCGATGACCCATGCCAGCTGGAGCGTGGTCTCCGAGCGGGAGAAGGCGGAGGTACGGACCCGCTCGGGCACATCGCGCTGGATCAGCGCGTCCAGCGACTGCTTGGCCAGCGCCAGCGCGAACCCGGCGGTCGCGGCCACGACGGCGACCATGACCGCGCTGTAGAGGGCGGCCGACACGATGAGCACCCCCAGGGCCGAGGTCAGCACCACCGCGATGATCCGCTCCGGCCCGCGCTCCCGCAGCCAGGCGCCGATCGCCGTACCCAGCGCGTTGCCGCCGCCCGCCGCGACCGCGGCCACGCCGAGCGAGATCTCGGGGGACAGCCCGCCCAGTGGGTGCTCGCGGAGCAGAAAGGCGAGGAAGAAGGTCAGAAAGCCGGACAGCGCCTTGAGGGAGGAGCACGCCTCCAGGGCGTGCAGCACGGAGGGGCTGACGTTGCGCAGGCCGACGCGGCGCGGGGCCTTGTCGCTCGCCTGGTCTGTTTTGTTATCTGTCTTGTCAGATTTTTCATCCGTATCGCTTGTCTTGTTGCTTTTGTCGCTCGTCGAGTGTGTCGGCTTCGGTAGATGCAGATGGTGCTCACCGGAGGTGAGCTGCAGCTTGCCCTCGCCCTTCGCCGAGTCGACCTTGTGCGGCAGCGTGAAGGAGAGGAAGCCGCCCCCGACGAACACCGCGCACGCCCCGTACAGCGGCCAGCTCGGCCCTATTTGGTGCAGCCCGGCCCCGATGGGCGCCGCCAGGCCGGTCGCGAGCAGCCCGGCGAGCGTGACCCGTGAGTTCGCCTTGACCAGCGAGAAGCGGGGTGGGAGCAGGCGTGGCACGACGGCGGACCGTACGACGCCGTACGACTTGGAGGCCACCAGCACGCCCAGCGCCTCCGGATACAGCTCGAGCCCGCCGCTCGCCACCGCGCCCGCGATCATGAGCGCGAGCACGGCGCGCGTGAGCATGGCGCTGGCCATCGCGGCGCGCCGGCCGTGCGGGAGGCGGTCGAGCAGCGGGCCGACGATGGGGGCGAGCAGGGTGAAGGGGGCCATGGTGATGGCCAGGTAGAGGGCGACGCGCCCGCGCGCCTCGGCGGTCGGTACGGAGAAGAAGACGGTGGAGGCGAGGGCGACGGTGATCAGCATGTCGCCCGCGGAGTTCACGGCGTGCAGCTCGATCAGCTTGCCGAGACCGGATTCGCCGGCGCCGTGGGCGTGGGTGGCCCGGCGGATGCCTCTGCCGGTCGCGGTGAACGGGAGGTGCAGGGCTCGGCCGATACGACGGCCATGCCGCCGGATCGGGCCGTCGCCGATGAACCTCGTGACTTCCACCCGACCATGGTGCAGCCAACAGGGCCGGTATGTGAGGCCCCTGACCGCCATCCGGAACTATGCGTTCCCCTTTGGTGGCTCTTGGGTGACTTCTCCCACCGCGTTCGGACGGCTTCCGGACGGCTTCCGGGTGGCTTCCGGACGGACGGGGGTGGGGCGGGGAGGGCCGGACAGGGTAGCGTGCGTTACGCGCCACCGACGGTCGTTCTTGGCCACGCGCCGAGTCGTCATCCCGCAGAATGGATGAGACAACAAGGTGCGCCCGAGGCCGGATCGGGTGCGGACGTCGACGCGGTCCTATGGTCCGCTCCGTCCGTGCTCCCGCGTCCCGGCCGTGTGGCTGGCGCACTCGTCAAACGGCTGCGACGGCGTGGAAGAGAGAATCGATCCTGTGAGTGCTGCGATGCGAAGCCGTACACCCGACCGCCTGTGCGCCGAGGCGGTCGAGCTCGCGCGTGAGGCGGCGGCGGAAGCCGCCCATCCAGGCACGGTCGGCGCGCATGTGCGCGCGATCGCCGACGCGGACCGCGTCGTCACCCACCTCTTCGAGTGCCAGGAACTGGGCTACCGGGGCTGGCGCTGGGCGGTGACCGTCACCCGTGCCTCCCGCGCGAAGATCGTCACCGTCGACGAGACGGTGCTGCTGCCAGGACCGGACGCGCTGCTGGCGCCGGAGTGGGTGCCCTGGAGCGAGCGGCTGCGCCCCGGCGACCTGGGCCCGGGCGATCTGCTCCCCAGCGAGGCCGAGGACCTGCGTCTTGAGCCCGGCTACTCGGGCGAGGACGTCCCGCCGCCGAACTCCATCATCTCGGAGGAGATGCAGCAGCTCGCGGCGGTCGAGGACGCCGATGTGACGGCGGGCGCGCCCGCCGTGCAGGAGGCGCCGCCCGCGGTCGGGAGCATCGCGGCGGTCGCCGAAGAGCTGGGCATGCGCCGCGCCCGCGTGCTGTCCCGTTACGGGCTGTATGACGCGGCGGACCGCTGGGACGGTGCGTTCGGCGCCAAGACGCCGATGGCGCAGGCCGCCCCCGCGTCCTGCGCGACCTGCGGCTTCCTGATGCCGCTCGCGGGGTCGCTGCGGCAGGCGTTCGGGGTGTGCGCGAATGAGTTCAGCCCGGCGGACGGGCGCGTGGTGTCCCTGTCGTACGGCTGCGGGGCGCACTCCGAGGCCGCCGTCATGCCGAAGCCGCCGCGTCCGGCGGCGCCCGTGATCGACGAGACGATCGTCGAGCCGCTGGCGCTGCGGGGGCCCGCGGAGCGGACCGGGGGGTCGGTGGAGGCGGATGCGCCGGCGGAAGAGCTCGGCCACTCCTGATCAGCCGTTCCTGTTCGGCCATTTCTGGACGGCCCCGGGCCTCGCCTCTTGGCGCCCGCTCTCCCGTTCTCCTGTGGGCTCCTGTGGGCTCCTGTGGAAGGAGGGCGCCGCGAGATCGAGGGCGAGGTGGCGGTACGTTCGGCGACAGCAGTGGGGAAGGCGGGCCGCGGGGGAACTCGGTGCGGACCGACTCCCCCGGACGGACCCCGACCAGGACCCCGGAGGCGACACGTGAGCAGCACGGCGATGGTGCGAGGCGCGACGGAGGACGCGGATCCGTTCGGGACCGCGCGGCTGCGGCGCGGCGTACTGGACGCCTGGGCCGCCTCGCCCGCGAGGTTCCGTGAGGACGCCAACGCCGAGGAGGACCTGGCGTTGGGCGGCCACCGGGATCGCCTCGTGGTCGAGTTGGCGCAGAACGCCTCGGACGCCGCCGCCCGGGCCGGGGTGCCCGGCCGGCTGCGGCTGACCCTGCACCCGGCGCGGGACGGCGAGCCCGCCGTGCTGGCGGCGGCCAACACCGGGGCGCCGCTGGACGCGGTCGGCGTGGAGTCGCTGTCCACGCTGCGGGCGTCCGCGAAGCGGGACACCGCCGCGTGGGACGAGCCCGGCGCGGCGGTCGGCCGGTTCGGGGTGGGTTTCGCGGCGGTGCTCGCGGTCAGCGACGAGCCCGCGGTCGTGGGCCGCTCGGGCGGTGTGCGCTGGTCGCTGGCCGAGGCGCGCGAGCTGGCGTACGGCGCGGCGGCGGCGAGCCCCGGCCTCGGGGACGAGCTGCGCCGCCGCGACGGACACGTACCGCTGCTGCGGCTGCCGCTGCCTGCCGAGGGCACCGCGCCCGAGGGGTACGACACGGTGGTCGTGCTGCCGCTGCGCGACGGTGCCGCCCAGGACGTGGCGGAGCGGCTGCTGACCGGTATCGACGACGCGCTGTTGATCACCTTGCCGGGCCTGGCGGAGGTCGTGGTCGAGACGCCCGAGGGCGTACGGACGATGCGGCAGACGCGGGCAGAGGGGGCGGGCCCGTACACGGTCGTCGAGGACACCGGCGTCGCGGGCACCGGTGCCACGGGCGGGGCCCGCCGGTGGCGGACCGAGACCGCGGGCGGCCCGCTGGACGCCGCGCTGCTCGCCGACCGCCCGGTGGAGGAGCGGCTGCGGCCGGTGTGGTCGGTGACCTGGGCGGTACCGGTGGACGCGGAGGGCGCCCCGGCGCGGCCGGACACGGCCCCGGTGGTGCACGCCCCGACGCCGACGGACGAGCCGCTGGGCGTGCCCGCGCTGCTCATCGCCTCCTTCCCGCTGGAGCCGACCCGCCGCCACACCGCCCCCGGGCCGCTGACGGACTTCCTGGTGGAGCGGGCGGCCGAGGCGTACGCGGCGCTGCTGCGCGACTGGCACCCGGTGGGGGTCGGCACGATCGGCCTGGTCCCCGGCCCGCTGGGCAAGGGGGAGCTGGACGGCGAGCTGCGGCGGCGGATCCTGGAGCTGCTGCCGCGCGTGCCGTTCCTGCCCAGCGCCGCCGCTCCAGTGGGCGGCGAGACGGACGGTGGCACCGAGACGGGCCGGCTGGGCTCGCCGGACGCGCTGGGCCCGGACGCCGCGCGGGGCGGTCCGGGGAACCCGGGCGGCGGTGCGCCGGCCGAGCGGTGGGACGACGAGATCCTGGGCGACGTCCTCGTCGGCGGCTCGGAAAGCGAGCCGTACGCGCTGCGGCCCCGGGACGCCGAGATCCTGGAGGGCGTGGGCGCCGAGACCGTCCAGGTGCTGGCCGAGCTGTTCCCGACGCTGCTGCCCGCCGGTCTCGAACGGCGGCAGGAGCTGCGGGTGCTGGGCGTGGCGCGGGTGCCGCTCGGCGAGGTGATCGACCGGCTCGCGGGCGTCGAGCGCGCCCCGGCGTGGTGGCGGCGGCTGTACGACTCGCTGGGCGGCACCGACCCGGACCGGCTCACCGGGCTGCCGGTGCCGCTGGCGGACGGGCGTACGACGATCGGGCCCCGGCAGGTGCTGCTGCCGCTGCCGGGCGAGACGGGCGGCGAGGAGGCCGAGGCCGAGGGCGAGGTGCGGGGCGACGACCGGCACCGCACCCTGGCGCGTCTCGGCCTGAAGGTCGCGCACCCGGACGCGGCCCACCCGCTGCTGGAGAAGCTGGGAGCGACCCCCGCGACCCCGCGGGCCGTGCTGACCACGCCCCAGGTGCGGGCCGCGGTCGCGCACTCGCTGGAGGCGGAGGACGAGTACGACCCGTTCACGGACGACGAGGGCGCGCCCGCCGCCGCGCTCGACCCCGACACGCTCGCTGAGACGGTCCTCGGCCTCGTCCAGCAGGCCCGGCTCGCGCCCGGCGACGAGCCGTGGCTGGGCGCGCTGGCGCTGACCGACGAGGAGGGGGAGCTCGCCCCCGCCGGGGAGCTGGTCTTCCCCGGGAGCGCCTTCGAGCAGGTGATGCGGGAGGGCGAGCTGGCCGCGTGCGACGCCGAGCTCGCCGAGCGGTGGGGCGAGGAGACGCTGGCCGCGGCCGGCGTCCTGGCGGGCTTCACACTGGTGCGCGCCACCGATGTGGTCCTGGACCCGGACGAGCTCGAACCGCGCGAAGGGGACTTCGCCGAGCCCGACGACGTGGGGCTGCTGGACGCGGTCGACGTGTGGTGCGAGGACGTTCTGGACCGGCTGCCCGAGACCCCGGTGCCGCCGGTGGCCACAGAGATCGTCGCCGTACGGGACCTGGACCTGGTCGACGACGACGCCTGGCCCAAGGCGCTGGCGATGCTCGCCCGGCCGCCGCTGCGCGATGCGCTCACCGCGCCGGTGCGGGTGCTGCTGCCGGACGGCACGACGGAGGTCGTGCGCTCGTACACCGCCTGGTGGCTGCGCGGCCACCCGGTGCTCGACGGGCGCCGGCCGGCCGGGCTGCGCGCGGCAGGGGGCGACCCGCTGCTGGCCGGCCTGTACGAGGCGGTGGACGCGGCCGGGTTCGAGGACGAGCAGGTGCTGCGCGCGCTGGGCGTACGCACCTCGGTCGCCGCGCTGCTCGACGAGCCGGGCGGGGCGGCGGAGCTGCTGGCGCGGCTGGGCGACGAGGACCGCCCGGTGACCGCCGTCCAGCTGCACGCCATCTATGGGCTGCTGGCCGATCTGGACCCCGACCAGGTGACTCTGCCGGACGAGCTGCGTGCCGTGGTGGACGGCGAGCCGCGCGTCGTCGACGCGGGGGACGCGCTGGTCGCGGACGCGCCGGACCTGATGCCGCTGGCCGAGGCGGAGGCCCGGGCGCTGCTGCCGGTGCGGCCGGCGCGGGCGGCGGAGGTGGCCGAGCTGTTCCAGGTGCGGCGGCTGAGCGAGGCGTACCCGGCCCCGGTCGTCTCCCAGGGCGAGCCGCACGAGGTCCCGGCGGCGGTGCGCGAACTGCTGCCGGGCGCCCCGCTGTCGTACGTCGAGCACGAGGAGCTGCTGGTCGAGGGCGGCGCCGAGCTGGACTGGCGATACGCCGACGGCACACTGCACGCCTCGACGCTGGAGGGCGTGGCGGCGGGCCTGGCCTGGGCGGCGGGCCAGTGGGCGCGCCGCTTCGAGGTGGCTGCCCTCCTGGAAGACCTGACCCGCACTGACGAACTGGCCCGCGCCCGCTGGTTCGACTGACTGGCCGCACGCTGGTTCGACTGACCGGGCCGTGCTCGCCGCTGCCCGAAGCCTCGGGC
>NZ_JBSFMM010000252.1:0-15459 GCF_053599555.1 Streptomyces sp. NPDC000941 | reverse complement strand
CCGGGCCGGCGGGGAAGGAGACGATCGAGAGGTTGGAGACGTTGCCGTCCACCCCGCCGATCCGGTCCAGGGCGGCGGCCCGCTGCCGCATCTGGTGTACGGCCGGGGCGGTGTAGCCGGGGCCGAGGATCATCAGGCGGGCCTCATAGGCCCAGCCGCCCCAAGCGCCCGGCTTGCGGCGGCGGACAAGGTCCACCTTGTGCCAGCGGCCGGGGCCTGCGAGGAAGTGTTGTAGTGCCCGGCGGGTGGCGACACGGTTCAAGGTGACCGTGCAGCACGTCTACAACCTCAACAGCGGTCGCGCCGACTCCCCCCGTCTGCGTCGGGCGCACCCCACTGTGGCCGGTGGACCGGCTCCACGCGTGGCGGGCAGCGCACCCGAAGCGTTCTGGTAGCTCACGCCACTGCACCCCGGTGCCCAGCCGGTGAATGATCCCGTCGATTACTTGGCGGTGGTCCCTCCACCGGCCGCACCGATTGTTACTCGTCGGCAGCAGGGGCTCCAGCAGAGCCCACTCGCCATCCGTCGGATCCCCCCTGCTGATCACGTCTGGAACGACGGATCACTTGATCGACGGGTTGTGTGTCGGCGATGCGGTGACGATCCACACGGACCCAGGGATGCAGACACCGTCGGTGGTCTCGAACTCTGTGAGGGCGTCGTGCACTTCGGCACGGATACGGGCAATGGTCGTTGGGGCGACATCGCGCAGGTTGTAGCGCGTCGGGCCCATGGCGAAGATGAAGTCGGCAGCGTCGCCCGCGTTGGCGCCAAAGATCATGGGAGCCTCGGCGGGGGCTACGTCGATGTCGGTGAACCCGGCGGCGGCGAGCACCTGGTGGATGCGCGCGGGATCGAGGAGAGATCCCATCCCCCTGGCGGCGGGGGATGCCTCGCGCAGAAACGGTGAGAGTGCGGCGGTCGCACGGGCGTAGGCGCTGTCCGGGCCCCCGGGCTGCGGGCCGAGGAACGCGAGCCGGCCGGCTGGCGCGAGCGCGTGCCGGAGATGGGTGAAAGCCGCGATGTGGTCGGTGAAAAACATGACACCGCCCCTGCTGAGGAGGACGTCGAACCCGCGGTCGGGGAATGGATGCACCTGGGCGTCACCCTGCTCGAAGGTGACATTGTCGATACCTTCCGCGAGGGCGTCGCTGCGGGCGCGTTCCAGCATGGGCGCGGACAGGTCGATTCCGACGACGCTTCCGCCGCACGCCTGTTGTGCGGCGATACGCGTGGTCTGGCCGGTGCCGCAGCCGACGTCAAGGACCCAGTCGTGCGCGGCAATACTCGCCGCGGCGAAGAGGGGGGCGTTGAACCCGCCCATCATCGCGTTGTAGCGCTCGGGGTGTTCGGCCCAGTGGATACCCTCCCAGTCGTTCCATGCCTCTGCCTGCTGACGGTTGGCGATGGCGTGCATGGCTCACTCTCCGTTGACTAGAGTTGACCTCTAGAGGTGCACTCTAGATATAGACTCCAGTCATGAGTGAGGTCAAGGGGAAGCGGGGCGACAAGGCCCGGGAGACACGGCGGCGGATCATCGACGCGGCGGGTGCGCTCTTCGTCGAGCAGGGTTACGGGGCGACCAAGCTGCAGGAGATCGCCGACCGGGCGGGCGTGGCGGTGCAGACCATCTACTTCGTCTTCCGGAACAAGCCCTCGCTGCTCAAGGAACTGGTCGATGTTGCGATCGCGGGCGACGACGAACCTGTGCCGACGATGGATCGGCCGTGGTTTGCCGAGGTCACGGCTGGGCCCACCGCCGAGTCCGCGCTGGCCGCGCTGGTCGCCGGCACCCGCAGGACGCTCGAACGTGTCGCGGCCATCAACGAGATGGTCCGTGCCGCGGCAGCGACCAACCCGGAAATCCGGGAGTTGTGGCCGGATCAGACCGACCCACGGTACGTGGTGGTCTCGACAGCCGCGAAGGCTCTGCTAAAGATGCCCGGCGCCAGCCCCGCCATTTCCGCCGGAGAAGCGGCGGACATCATCTACGCCTTGCTCAGTCCGGAACTCTTCCTTGTCCTGACTCGCGACCGCGCGTGGCCGCCGGACAATTGGGAGCGATGGGCGTACGACACCCTCTGCTCTCAGCTGCTGGTCAGGAGGCAGAACCTAGCTCCCTGATCGTGATCGGGGAGGCAGACCCCAGGGCTCGTCGGGACCCTCCGGACCTGCCGGAGACCGACCCTGGTGGCGCCACTCCAGCAGCCGCCGATAGGCCTCCGTGCCGTCGGGCACCCATGCCCACTCCGCCAGCCGCCGCCCCAGCTCCTCCTCGCTCAGAAAGGAGTGCCAGGCGATCTCCTCGGCCTGCGGGGCGACCGGGAGTTCGCAGCGGACCTCGTAGATCCGCGACCACCAGGTGTGCTCGGGCGTGTCGTAGAGGAAGGAGAACAGTGGCGTCGGTGCGGGCAGCCCGGACACCCCCAGCTCCTCCTCGGCCTCGCGCAGCGCCGCCGTGTCGTACGACTCGCCCGCGCCGACGACACCGCCGACGAACATGTCGTACAGGGAAGGGAAGACGAGTTTGTTGGCCGTGCGGCGGTGTACGAAGATCCGGTCCGCGCCGTCCCGGGTCAGCACGAAGACGGTCCGGTGGCGCAGTCGGCGGGCCATGGTGTCGGCGCGCCGGGCCTGGCCCACCACCCGGTCCCGCTCGTCCACGATGTCCAGCAGCTCATCGGCGGAACGCGGTTCCTGCGGCGGCTCCATGTCAGACATGCGGCCATCCAAGCAGAACGGCAGTACGGGGGAAACGGAGGCTTATGCAGCAAGGGGGCGCGGTCAGCGCCGCTGTCCTCCGCCCGGGTGCCCCGGGTAGCCCGATCCGCCGTGGTGGCGCCCCCCGCGGCCGGACCCGTCGTAGCCGGAGCCGTCATAGCCGGACCCGTCTTGCCCGGAGCCGTACCGGTCCGCCCACTCCTGCGCCCAGCGGGCCGCCTCCTCCCGGTCCCGCTGCCAGTCCTCGGCGGTCCGCCCCTGGCCTCCCCACTGGGACGGCCAAGAGGGGCGCGTCGGCTGCTGGGTGCGGGCCGGGGGCTGGGTGGGCGCCGTGGCCGGGGCCTTGGGCTGTGTGGTCGGGACGCTGGGGGCCGCCGTGGGCTCGGCGGTGCGCGAGGCGCCCGGCAGCGGCTTGGCGCCGGCCACCGCGTCGGCCACCGGGACGGCGTCGTCCGCGCTCGCGTCGGGCGCCGACGACGGCGCGTCGTGTACGGGCGCGGCGGCGGCCTGGCGGCCGTCCTTGCCCAGCATCAGGAAGAGCGCGGTGGCGGCGCCGGTGGCGGAGAGCAGAATCGCCCCGGCCGCGGCCTTGCGCCGGTCACTGACGGGGCGTCGGCGGGCGTGCCGGGGGCCGACCACCTCACCCCGCAGCACCTGCGGCCCCTCCTCGGCGCAGGACCCGGAGAGCTCGACGGGCTGCGGGCCGGGAGTGACCAACGTAGGACTCACCACGCGCTTGTCCGCGCTGTGCGGTCGCGTGGGAGAAGGATGGTGGTCAGCCATGGTGCTTGATGATGCCCGCCCGCCGAACCCGCTGTCCATCTCGGCGATCGATTGTCCCCTTTATTGGCGTTACGTCTATTGGCGTTACGTCGCACAAGGCGGCGCGGGGCGGGAGTTGGGGCCCGCGGCCGGGCGCCCTGAAGCTCGTGGCGGGGCGCCGCCCGCCCGGCGGGTTGACGCCATACCGGCCGGTAGGCAGGATCGACCGACACCACTGGTGCCCGGGCACCACGGCCCGGCCGCCGGTTCTCCTGCGCGCTCCTGACAGAACGGGACACCAGAAACCATGGCGTACGACGCGGATGTGATCGTGGTCGGGGCGGGGCTCGCGGGCCTGGCGGCCACGGCCGAACTCGCCGACGCGGGCCGCAAGGTGATCCTGCTGGACCAGGAGCCGGAACAGTCCTTCGGCGGCCAGGCCCACTGGTCCTTCGGTGGCCTCTTCCTCGTCGACTCGCCCGAGCAGCGCCGGCTGCGCATCCGTGACAGTCGCGAACTGGCCTGGCAGGACTGGCTGGGCACGGCCGGGTTCGACCGCGAGGAGGACCTCTGGCCGCGCCGCTGGGCCGAGGCGTACGTGGACTTCGCGGCCGGGGAGAAGCGGGCTTGGCTGCACGCCCAGGGGCTGCGGCTGTTCCCGCTCGTCGGCTGGGCCGAGCGCGGCGGCTACGACGCGACCGGGCACGGCAACTCCGTCCCCCGCTTCCATGTCACCTGGGGCACCGGCCCCGGCGTCGTCGCGCCCTTCGAGCGCCGGGTGCGGGCCGCGGCCGCCCGCGGCCTGGTCCAGCTGCGCTTCCGGCACCGGGTGACCGGTCTTTCCCGCAGTGCGGGCGCCGTCGACACCGTCACCGGCGAGATCCTGGAGGCCAGCGACGCCGAGCGGGGCGCCCCCAGCAGCCGCGAGGTCACCGGCGCCTTCGAACTGCGCGCCCAGGCGGTGATCATCACCTCGGGCGGGATCGGCGGCAACCACGAACTCGTCCGCCAGAACTGGCCCGAGCGGCTTGGCACCCCGCCCGAGCGGATGCTCTCCGGTGTCCCCGCGCATGTGGACGGCAAGATGCTGGGCGTCGCGGAGGCGGCGGGCGGGCGGCTGATCAACCGCGACCGGATGTGGCACTACACCGAGGGCATCGAGAACTGGAACCCCATCTGGCCCCGGCACGCCATCCGCATCCTGCCCGGCCCCTCCTCGCTGTGGTTCGACGCCCGCGGCAAGCGGCTCCCGGTGCCGCTGTTCCCCGGCTTCGACACCCTCGGCACGCTCGAACACATCATGCGGACCGGCTACGACTACACCTGGTTCGTCCTCACCCGGAAGATCATCGAGAAGGAGTTCGCGCTCTCCGGCTCCGAGCAGAACCCGGACCTGACCGGCAAGAGCGTCCGCGATGTGCTGAACCGCGGGCGGGGCGGGGCCCCGGGCCCGGTCCAGGCGTTCATGGACCACGGCGCGGACTTCATCGTCGAGAAGTCGCTGACGGGCCTCGTACGGCGGATGAACGAACTCACCAAGGAGCCGCTGATCGACGAGGCCGAGCTGCGCCGCCACATCGTCGCCCGCGACCGGGAGATCGCCAACCCCTACACCAAGGACCTCCAGATCACGGCCCTGCGCGGCACCCGCAAATACGTCGCCGACCGCCTCATCCGCACCGCCGCCCCGCACCGCATCCTCGACCCCAAGGCGGGCCCGCTGATCGCCGTACGCCTCAACATCCTGACCCGTAAGACGCTGGGCGGCCTGGAGACCGACCTGTCCGCGCGGGTGCTGACCGAGGGTGGGGAGCCGCTGCCCGGCGTGTACGCGGCGGGCGAGGCGGCCGGGTTCGGCGGCGGTGGCGTCCACGGCTACCGCTCCCTGGAGGGCACCTTCCTCGGCGGCTGTCTCTTCTCCGGCCGTACGGCGGGCCGCGCGGCGGCGGAGGCGGTGGGGTAGGGCGGGCGGTGGGGCAGGGCGGGGGCGCCGACTTCTGACGGAAGTCTGACGGAAGTCTGACGAAAGGCCGAAGAGCCTGGCGTCCGGCGCCCCCGGAGTGCTCTCATCGAGGACATGGACCGCAATCCCGGCGCCGCGGAGCACCCCGCCGCCGACCCGGACACCACCGACCCGGGTGCCCCAGAACCAGGCCCCGCCGCCGACCGGGCCACCGTCGACCCGGACACCGTCGACCCGGACACGACCGACCCGGCTGCCACCGACCCGGACACCGCCACCGACCGCGGCGCCCCCGTCGGCCGGCGTGTCGTCCTCGGCATGCTCGCCCTGGGCGCGGGCGGCATGGCCGCCGCGCCCTGGCTGCAGCGCCGCCTGGAGAAGTTCCTGGCCGTGGCGGCGGAGAACGACCCCACCGGGGTGACCGGGCTGCTCCCCAACGGCGGTGGGTTCCGCTACTACTCGGTGACCTCCTCCGTCCCCCACAAGAACGCCGAGAACTACCGCCTCACCGTCGGCGGACTTGTCGACAAACCCGCCCGCTACCGGCTCGCCGACCTCCGCGCGCTGCCCCAGCACCGCATCGTCCACGACGTCCAGTGCGTCACCGGCTGGCGCGTGCCGCAGACCCCCTTCGAGGGCGTACGCCTGGCCACGCTGCTGGATGCCGCCGGGGTCCGCCCGGGGGCCGGGGCCGTCCGCTTCACCTGCTTCGACGGGGCGTACAGCGAGAGTCTGACCCTCGAACAGGCCCGCCGGGACGACGTCCTGGTCGCCCTGCGGATGCGGGACGAGCCGCTGGGCCACTCCCACGGCGGCCCGGTGCGGCTGTACGTCGCCCCCATGTACTTCTACAAGTCGGCGAAGTGGCTCTCCGGTATCGAGGTCACCCGCGAGGTACGGCCCGGCTACTGGGAGGACCGCGGCTATGACGTGGACGGCTGGGTCGGCAAGTCGAACGGACGCGACGATGCCCCCACCACCTGACGCGCACCGCGGTGGCCCCGCCCCCGTACGCCGCGCCCCCGTAGGCCCCGCCGCACGCGCCCGCACCGGGCCCCGCCCCCGCGTGGCCCGGTTCACCCCGGCCGAGCGGTGGATCCACCGCACCACCGCCGTCCTCCTGGGCGCCTGTGTGGTGAGCGCGGCCTGTCTGTATCTGCCGCAGCTCGCCGAACTCGTGGGCCGCCGCGCCCTGGTGGTCACGGTGCATGAGTGGACCGGCATCCTGACCCCGGTCCCGACGCTGCTGGGCCTGGTCTCCCGCGCCTTCCGCGCCGATCTCTCCCGCCTCAACCGCTTCGGCCCGCACGACCGCCGCTGGCTGCGCGCGGTGCTGCGGCGCGACGCGCGTGAGGGGGCGCGCCCGGCGGGCAAGTTCAACGCCGGGCAGAAGCTGTACGCCGCCTATATCAGCGGCGCCGTACTGGTGATGGCGGGCACCGGGCTGCTGATGTGGTTCACCGATCTGGCCCCGCTGGTCTGGCGCACCAGCGCCACCTTCGTCCACGACTGGCTGGCGCTGGCCGTCGGCATCGTGCTGCTCGGGCACATCGGCATGGCGCTCGGCGACCCGGAGGCCCGGCGCGGTATGCGCACCGGAACGGTCGACCGGAGGTGGGCTGCCCGCGAACACCCGCTGTGGCGGGTCGGTGAGGACCGCGACGGGTAACGACCTGGGGTGCGGTAGGGATCGGCGTCGCGACGCCCGGCACGGCCGCCCGCGGCGTTGCCGAAAGGCCCAAGTAGCTCCGCTACGAGGACCTTCCGGCGCCTTGCGCTCGACCGCACCGGACGCCGCTCCTTCTCCCGATCCCCACCGCACCCCAGGTCGTAAGTCTCACGGCCCTTTCCGAAATTCGCCCCGATGGCGGCGGGGCAACACAAGCGTGAATTGAAAGCCGCCGCCCGTTCCCGATGCCATGATGCGACACGTGCCGTCAATTCCAAGGCCGGGAAACTCCGGGGAAAAGGTGTGCTCGAATGGCCGAGCAAGGGCTCAGGAGAGCCATCGCGCGACACTGGGCGCCGCTTGCGGGAAGTGCCGCCGCGCTCCTCGCGCTGAGCGGATGTCTCGGCACGTCAGGTGGGTCGGACCGGCAGAGCGGGCTATGGGTGAACCCGGACAATCCCGCCGCTCGGCAGGCCCGTGAGCAGCGGCGCGCGGGCCGTTACGCGGAGGCGGAGCTCATGCGGCGGATCGCCGACGAGCCGATCGCCGAATGGCTCGGTCCGCATCCGCGCGAACGGGTACGGTTCCTCACCGAATCCGCCGCGCGGGAGCACCGTACGCCGGTGCTGGTCGCCTATCACATTCCGTACCGGGACTGCGGAAGCTACTCCCGGGGCGGGGCGGAAAGCGACGCCGAATATCTGGACTGGATCCGTGAGATCGTCTCCGGAATCGGCGAGAGAAAGGCGATTGTCGTATTGGAGCCCGATGCGATTGCTCAGGTGGTCGACGGCTGCGTTCCCAAGCCGCTGCGTGCGCCGCGGCTGGCCCTGCTGCGCGACGCGGTCGCCATGCTCTCCGCGATGCCCGCCACCCGGATCTATCTGGACGCCGGGAACCCGGGGTGGATCAAGGACACCGAGCGGCTGGTGGAACCGCTGATGAAAAGCGGCATCGACCAGGCGGACGGCTTCGCCCTGAACGTCTCGAACTTCCAGCCGACGCCGGTGACCCGCGCCTACGGCCGCCGGCTGTCCCTTCAGCTCGGCAGGGTCCACTTCATCATCGACACCAGCCGCAACGGCAACGGCCCGCTCACCTCCCTCAGGGGCGAGGGCGACGACGGCAAGAGCGGTGACATGGGCGCCGTGCGCTCCGCCACCGACGGCCAGGAGAGCTGGTGCAACCCCCCGGGGCGGGCTCTGGGAGATCCCCCGAGCACCCGTACGGGGGACCCCGCCATCGACGCGTATCTGTGGATCAAGCGCCCGGGCGAGTCCGACGGGACCTGCAACGGCGGTCCGCCCGCGGGCCGTTGGTGGACGGAGTACGCGCTCGACCTGGCCCGTAACGCCAACCTGCGCGAAAGGTGACCACAAGCGTCAGTGGGCCTCGGCGCGGGCGGTCGGCACCGCCGGGGCGGTGCGCCGGCCGCGCCGCGTGAGCAGCAGCCCGCCGGACCAGATGGCCATCGGCGCCAGACACAGCGCCAGCGCCAGCATCGCCCAGGTGCGCATCGCGGCGTGGGTGTGGCCCAGGAACAGCGAGGCGACCAGCGAGCCGCCGAAGACCGCGGCCCACACCAGATGGATACGGAAGGTGGACAGCCGGTCGGCGCTGGAGGAGTCGCCCTTGGGCGTGACCACGAACCGGCTCTTGCGCCGCAGCAGCGCGTCGCACAGCGACTTGGCGTAGATCGGGGCGGACAGCGCGGAGAGCAGCATCCCCGCCACCCCGCCGGAGCCCTCCGGTTCGTGCGGGGAGACGTTGTGCCGGCGGTTCCAGATGTACAGGCCGATCTGGAGCGCCGCGGCGTCGCTGTAGAGCATCATCCACATCTCCGCCGGGATGTGGATCCCGGACGCGCCGAGCACCAGGAACAGCGCGCAGGACAGGGCCGACAGGATCCAGTTGAGCGCGGTCATCGGGTAGTACGCGATCATCAGCGAGTAGTTGAGCAGCTTCCCCGGGGACAGTGTGAACGGCGCCTTCCAGAACTGCTTGAGCACCGTCTCGTAGGTGCCGCGGCTCCAGCGCAGCTGCTGGGTGAAGAAGTCCGTCCAGGTGCTCGGGCCCTCCCCGACGGCCAGTACGTCCGGGGTGTAGACCGAGCGCCACTTCTTCCTGGTGACGGGGTTGCGGCGGCGGTGCAGTTCGAAGCCGGTGGCCATGTCCTCGGTGATCGAGTCGTACAGCCCGCCGATGCTCCGCAGCGCGGCGATGCGCACCGCGTTGTTGGTGCCGACGAACATCGGCCCGCCATAGGCGTTTCCGGCCCGCTGGATCAGCGCGTGGAAGAGGAACTGCTGGCTCTCGGCCGCCTTGGTGACGGCCGTATCGTAATTTCCGTACACCTGCGGACCGACCACGAAGGCGACATCGGGATCGCGGAAGTAACCCATCATGCGCTCGAGGAAGTTGGGCAGCGGCACATGATCGGTGTCCACACAGGCCATGAATTCATAGTCGTCGCCATGGGCGTCCAGCCAGGCGTTGTAATTCCCGTGCTTGGTCTTGGCGCGGAAGGAGCCCTTGGGCTGATTCCATTTCTCGATGCCCTTGCGGGAGAAATGCCGTACGCCGAGCCGGGCGCACAGCTCCTTGGCCTCCTCGTCGTTTCCCTCGTCGAGCAGCCATACGTCGAGCCCCCCGGCGTGTCTGACCTGAATCGCCCCCTCCAGCGTCGCCCGGACCATGTCGATCGGCTCCTTGCCGGGGACGAAGCTGGTCAGGAACGCCACCCGGGTCCCGGGCTCGGCGGTCACCGGCACCGGGTCGCGGGCCACCAGCGTGGCGTGCGCGTTGGAGACCACGGTGAACAGGCGGAACGCCTCGATCAGCGCGATCGAGAACAGCATCGTCCGGTCCGCGGCCGTCTCCCAGCCCGTCACACCGTCGCGGTGCACCCAGTGCTGGGGCTGCAGCAGCCACAGCAGCAGCAGCGCCGAGCACACCGGCGCGGCGCACAGCAGCAGCGCCGCCCGGACCCGGTGCGGCTCCTGCGCCAGCAGGCTCCGGCAGCGCACCCGGTACGGGCGGCCGGGCGGGGGCTGGGTCAGCGGGCCCGCCAGCTGGCTGTACCGCTTGTACTCATAACTTCCGTTCGGGCCCTGGCGGCAGGGGGCCATCTCGTGGTGCGCGGGCCGCGCGGGAGGGGGAGCGGTGCTGGGCGCGGCTCCCTTCCCGGCCGTGTCTCTGACGGGGGTAGGTGCGGACATCTGGGCACTCCCGCGGGTCGTCGGGACGCAATATCGCGCGGCGATGACCCGGACGGCCTACATTCGTCATGTCATCGCGCGAGATGAGAAGGTAACAATCCGCTGGGGAATGGCTGTGCAAATCGGATTTTCGGCGCGCCCTCTCGCGCCTCACCAATGTGCCGATCGGGCCGCCACTCCGACGGCCTATCGCCGCGCGTCTTACGTGATTTACATCCCGCCGTCTGTCATGGTCGGACGTGATTCAGCGTGCTACGGAAGACGGGGCCCGGTCGCCCGATGAGAGTGCTGCACATCATCTCGCGCCTCGGCGCGGGTGGCGCCGAACAGCAACTGCGGCTGCTGCTGCGCCACCTGCCCGCCCGCTGTGATGTGCTCACCCTGACCGCGCCCGGCGCCGCCGGCCATGGCATCCGGGCGGACGGTGTGCCCGTCACCCATCTGCCGATGGGCGTCCGCGACCCGATGGGGACGGCCCGGCTGGCGCGGTTCATCCGCGGCGGCGGCTACGACCTGGTGCACACCCATCTCTACCGGGCCTGTGTCCACGGCCGGATCGCCGCCCGGCTGGCGGGTGTCGGCGCCGTGATCGCCACCGAGCACAGCCTGGGCGAGCGCCGTATCGACGGCCGCCCGCTCACCGTCGGCACCCGCGCCCGCTATCTCGCCACCGAACGCCTGGGCTCGGCGACCGTCGCCGTCTCGGCCGCCGTCGCCGACCGGCTGCGTGGCTGGGGCGTCGCCAACCACCGTATCCACCTGGTGCCCAACGGGCTGGACGCCGGCCACTTCGACTTCACTCCGGCCGCCCGCGCCGCCGCCCGCGCCCGCCTCGGCATCCCCCCGCAGGCCTTCGTCGTCGGCGGCGTCGGCCGGCTGGTGGCGGCCAAGCGCTTCGATGTGGCGCTGCGGGCCGTCGCCGAACTGCCCCAGGCTCGGCTGCTGCTGGTCGGGGACGGGCCCGAGCGCACCGCGCTGCGCGACCTGGCCGCCTGGCTCGGGGTGGCCGACCGTATCCGGCTGCTCGGCGAGCGCGACGGGGCGGTGGCCGGGACCGGGGACCGGCCCGCGGACATCCCCGGGCTGCTGGCCGCCATGGATGTGTTCGTCGCGCCGTCCGCGGAGGAGGCGTTCGGGCTTGCCGCCGTGGAGGCCCTGGCGGCCGGGCTCCCGGTGCTCCACGGCGTCTGCCCGGCCCTCGACGAACTGCCGCCCGGCGCGGCCCCCGGCGCCCGCCGCATCGGCCCCGGCGCCGCCGCTCTGGCCGACGCCCTGCGCGAGCGGGCCGCCGCCGGCCCCGTACGGCACCCGGTGCCCACCGCCGTCGAGCGCTACGACATCGTCCGCACCGCCCGCCGACTGGCCCTGCTGTACGAACGCTCCGTCAGCTGCGGGCCCGACGGCTGTGCCCGCGGCCCCGCTGTCACCCTGCGCTGGCCGCGGAGCGGTGCTCCCGCGGGCTGACCCCGCGCACCCGCTTGAAGGCGGCGCTCAGCGCGAAGGGGCTGCCGTAGCCGACCCGCCGGGCCACCGCCCCGAGGGTGGCGTCCGGCTCCCGCAGCAGATCGGCGGCCAGATCCAGCCGCCAGCCGGTCAGATACGCCATCGGCGGCTCGCCGACCAGCTCGGTGAACCGGCGTGCCAGCACCGCGCGGGAGATCCCGGTCTCCGCCGCCAGCAGCGCCACCGTCCACGGATGGCCCGGGTTGTTCTGCAGCAGCCGCAGGGCGCGGCCGACCACCGGGTCGCCCAGCGCCCGGTACCAGGCCGGGGCCCGCGCCTCGGGCCGCGCGAACCACGCCCGCAGCACCGAGATCAGCAGCAGATCCAGCAGTCGGTCCAGAACGGCCGTCTGGCCCGCCTCCTCCTTGACGATCTCCTCGCCGAGCCACGGCAGCAGCGGCGAATCGCATGCCTCACGCCCCAGCACCAGCAGCGGGGGCAGCGCGTCCAGCAGCGGCCGGCTGATCTCCCCGTCCATCCGGTACGTGCCGACCAGCATCGTCGCCGCACCGTGCTCGCTGTTGCCCCAGGTGCGCACGCCCAGCGCCATCCGCTCCGCCAGGTCCTCGCCCGCCGCGGTGCGGCACACCTCGCCCGGCAGGATCCACGCCTGGGGCTCGGTGGCCGGATCACCGGCCACCGTGTACGGATCGGGGCCGCGCGCGACCGCGACATCCCCCGGACCGAGCCGCCGCGCCTCGCCCCGGTCCGGGACCACCCACGCCTCACCGCGCGCCACGGTCATCACACACAGCGGGGCCCGGTCCTCGATCCGTACCGACCAGGGCGGGTCCATCACCATCCGGAGCAGAAACGCCCCCCGGGCCCTCGGCCCGTCCAGCAGACCGGCGAGTGGATCCATCACGCCCGCTACCGCCGGTCGAGGGCGGCCGTCGAACCCCGTACCACCAGATGGGTGGGCAGCACCCGCTGCGGGGGCTGCCCGCCCTCGGCGGCCCCGGTCACCCCGCCGTCGAAATGCGGCGCCACGCTTCCCACGAGCGGCAGGAACCCGGGGTCGCTCGGGGACTCCAGTCGGTCGGCGGCGGCCCGCACCCGCTCGCGCGTCACAGGGCTCACCGCCCCGCCGGGCGCCAGGGCCCGCGACACGGTGGACGGGGACACCCCCGACGCCTTCGCGACGTCCCGAATCGTCACCTGCACGCCCCGAGGTTGACACCCTGTTCCACCGGCGTCAATCGCCGTCAGCCGCGGTCGACATCGAGCTGCTCGCACGGAGCACGATCCGGTGGGCGATGATGCCGCGATGTAGGCCCCGCCATGACATCCCCGTATGCGAATCACGGAACCGCTGGTTATGGCGCACGACATGTCCCGAGCAGCGTTCGTTCTCGGACTTTTTCCTAAAGTTGATCTAATCGAAAGTGCTTGCGAGGTGGTGCCGAGTACGCCGAGCCGGAGTTCGCCGAAGATTGCGGGGCCGATCGATGGCGCGTGGCGACGCGGCGGATGACGGCCAGGTTACGGCTATGGGTCACTGGTCGACGAATCACCCTAAATACCTGTTTGGTTGTGGGTCTATCGACCCTCACACTGGCGCGCGTCTCGCGGTTAGGATGCGTTCGATGCTGCCCCTTCACGAGCACTGTTGCCGGTTGTTCTCCCATTTGAGGCGACCGGTGTCCGTGGTGCCGGTCGCAGCGCAGCGGCATGAGTCAGCGTGACCGCCGACCGCAGGGCACGCCGTTCGATCTCCGTGGAAAGACGACCCTCACCTGACGGAATATCGACCTGGGGGACATGTTGTATTCGTGTGTCGAAAGTGTAGAGGCGGCTTGGTTCCGTCTGAGATGTCGTCGGCACGGGTACAATTCACCGCTGGGGTCTGAAGCGCGACCATAAAGCTTCGGCGCTCACTGCGTGTAGGCCACTTATTCGAAAGCACGTTCAAAATCGGGGTGAATGTCGAATGCTGGCCATTTTCGATGGCAAAAGAAAATCCCCTTGCTCTGAGGAGGTCCCGGCGACAGCGGGAGGTCACCTGGTATGAGGTACGAGATTCTTTGCCCGTTACGCGTCGTCGACGGTTCGTCGATCACCTCACTCAGCGCCCGGAAGATCGAGGTGCTGCTCGCGGCCTTGCTGGTGCGTGCGGACGAGGCGGTGAGCAGCGTAGACCTCGTGAAGGAGATCTGGGGCACCCGCGCACCGCGCCAGGCCATCGCGACGCTCCACGTCTACGTGTCCCAGCTCCGCAAGTTCCTGAAACGGCCCGACCGGGCCGAGAGCCCCATCGTGACCGCGCGCGGTGGGTATGTCCTGCGACTGGGCACGGACGAGCTGGACTTTCACATCTTTGAGGATCTGATGCGCCAGGGGCGGGCCGCGCGGCGGGCCGGGCGCACCCAGGAGGCGTGCGAGGCTTACGAAGAGGGGCTCGCCCTCTGGCGCGGTCCGGTCCTTGAGGACCTGCGCGACGGGGCGATCATCAACGGTTTCGTGTGCTGGGCCGAGCAGGCCTGGCTGGAGTGCGTCGAGGCGTTTGTGGACGCCGGCCTGGAACTCGGCCGCCACCGGGAGTTCGTCAGCTTCCTCTACGGGCGGATCGAGGAGCTCCCGCTGCACGAGGCGTTCTACCGTCAGCTCATGCTGGCGCTCTACCGTTCGGGGTGCAGAGCCGACGCCCTGAGCGTCTATCAGTCGGCACGGACCGTGCTGAGCGAGGAGCTCGGGCTGGAGCCGTCGGTCACTCTCAAGCGGCTGCATCAAGCCGTTCTCGTCGACGCCCCGGAGCTCGAAGCGGCCTAGTCGGCGAATGTACCGGGGTGGGGACAGGGGTAATTCGGTACCGACCGAGTACAGGGGGAAAATTCAGTGCGGTACGAGATATTAGGGCCTCTCCGGGTGGTGGACGAGAAGGGCAGCTCGCTGCTCAGAGCGCAGAAACTCGCCACCGCCCTGGCGGTACTGCTGATCCGATCGGACCAGGTCGTGATGGCGGAACAGATCAGCAGGGAGATCTGGGGGAAGTTGGCTCCGCAGCGCACCACCGCAGGTATCTATGTCTGCATTTCACGGCTTCGCAAGTTCTTGAGCCGGCCGGGCCAGCAGAACCCCATCATCACGCGCCCCGGCGGATACATGTTGCGCCGGGCGTCGGGCGAATGTGACTTCGATGTCTTCCAGCGGCTGGTCACGGACGGCCGCAGACTCAGCAGGTGTGGGGAGCCCGCGAAGGCGGCGGGCTGCTTCGAGCAGGCGCTGGCACTCTGGCACGGCCCGGTGTTCGGCAACGTCCAGATCGGGCCGATCGTGGCGGGTTTCCTGAAGCGGCTGGACGAGATGCGCATCGAGTGCGCGGAAATGTCTGCGGAGGTATATCTCGAACTCGGCCGCCATCAGGAACTCGTCGGCCGACTGCGGTCTCTCGTCGACGAGTTCCCGCTCCAAGAGACGTTCTACCGGCAGCTGATGCTGGCCCTCTACCGATCGGACCGGAAGTCCGAGGCGCTCGGCATCTACGAGTCCGCCCGGCGGGTCCTGGACCGGGAGCTGGGTCTCGAGCCCGGTAGGAAGCTCAGGGAGCTGCGCCACACGGTTCTCGCCTCGACCTGACGGACAGGCCGTGCTCGCCGGGGGCTTTCTCGCGCGCGGCGCGAGA
>NZ_JBSFMM010000251.1:0-15508 GCF_053599555.1 Streptomyces sp. NPDC000941 | reverse complement strand
TACGCTTTTCCGATATGGAGCGATGCTCCCGGCCCGGCCCGTTTCGTGCGCCAGCGCGGGGGTGTGTTCCCCCACCCCGCCCCTTCCCGAAACCGGGGCTCTGCCCCGGACCCCGTTGGGGCTCCGCTCCCGGCCCCGTTGGGTTTCTGCCCGTGTGGGGCTTCGCCGGACGCCTTCGGAGGCGTCCGGCATCGTCCGGGGGTCCAGGGGGCGAAGCCCCATGGTTCGGGAAGGGGCGGGGTGAGGAAACAACCCCCTCGTGGCGGCTACGACTTGCGGAGGCGGAAGGTGAGGCCCAGGGCCTCGTCGGAGAACTCCTCGCCGTAGCCGGAGTCACCGTCGCCGGACGCGAAGTCCGTCGCCAGGACCTCGTCCGCGATCAGCGTCGCGTGGTCGGCCAGCGCCGTACGGACCTCCTCGTCCACCGCGCCCCAGCGCAGCGCGATCCGGTCGGCCACGTCCAAGCCGCTGTTCTTACGGGCCTCCTGGATCAGCCGGATCGCGTCGCGGGCGAGCCCCGCGCGCCGCAGCTCCGGGGTGATCTCCAGGTCGAGGGCCACCGTCGCGCCCGCGTCGGAGGCGACCGACCAACCCTCGCGCGGGGTCTCGGTGATGATCACCTCGTCCGCGGAGAGCGCGACCGTCTCACCGTCCACCACCACCGACGCCGTCCCCTCGCGCAGTGCCAGCGACAGTGCGGCCGCGTCCGCCTCGGCGACGGCCTTGGCGACCGGCTGGGTGCCCTTGCCGAAACGCTTGCCCAGCGCGCGGAAGTTGGCCTTGGCCGTGGTGTCGACGAGCGAGCCGCCGACCTCGCCGAGCGAGGCGAGGGACGAGACGTTCAGCTCCTCCTCGATCTGCGTGCGCAGCTCCGCGGACAGCGACTCGAAGCCGGACGCCGCGACCAGCGCACGCGACAGCGGCTGACGGGTCTTGACGCCCGACTCGGCGCGGGTCGCGCGGCCCAGCTCCACCAGGCGGCGCACCAGCGTCATCTGGGTCGAGAGGGCTGGGTCGATCAGCTCCTGGTCGGCCTCGGGCCAGCCGGCCAGGTGCACCGACTCCGGGGCGTCCGGTGTGACCGGGACGATCAGGTCCTGCCAGACCCGCTCGGTGATGAACGGGACGAGCGGGGCCAGCAGCCGGGTGACCGTCTCGATCACCTCGTGCAGCGTGCGCAGCGCGGCCGCGTCGCCCTGCCAGAAGCGGCGGCGGGAGCGGCGGACGTACCAGTTGGACAGGTCGTCGACGAAGCCCGACAGCAGCTTGCCGGCGCGCTGGGTGTCGTACGCCTCCAGGGCCTGCGTCACCTGCTCGGTCAGCGTGCCCAGCTCGCCCAGCAGCCAGCGGTCGAGCAGCGGCCGGTCGGCCCGGGCCGGGTCGGCCTCGCTCGGCGCCCAGCCCGAGGTGCGGGCGTACAGGGCCTGGAAGGCGACCGTGTTCCAGTAGGTGAGCAGCGTCTTGCGGACGACCTCCTGGATGGTGCCGTGGCCCACCCGGCGCGCGGCCCACGGCGAGCCGCCGGCGGCCATGAACCAGCGGACGGCGTCCGCGCCGTGCTGGTCCATGAGCGGGATCGGCTCCAGGGTGTTGCCCAGGTGCTTGGACATCTTCCGGCCGTCCTCGGCCAGGATGTGTCCGAGACAGACCACGTTCTCATAGCTCGACTTGTCGAAGACGAGCGTGCCGACCGCCATCAGGGTGTAGAACCAGCCTCGGGTCTGGTCGATGGCCTCGGAGATGAACTGCGCCGGGTACCGCTTCTCGAAGATCTCCTTGTTGCGGTACGGGTAGCCCCACTGGGCGAAGGGCATCGAGCCCGAGTCGTACCAGGCGTCGATGACCTCGGGGACCCGTACGGCCTCCAGTTCGCAGCCCTCGGCGGTGCAAGTGAAGGTCACCTCGTCGATGAACGGCCGGTGCGGGTCCAGGCCCGTCTGGTCGGTGCCGGTGAGCTCGGAGAGCTCGGCGAGGGAGCCGACGCAGGTGAGGTGGGACTCGGCGCAGCGCCAGATGGGCAGCGGGGTGCCCCAGTAGCGGTTGCGGGACAGGGCCCAGTCGATGTTGTTGTTCAGCCAGTCGCCGTAGCGGCCGTGCTTGACCGACTCGGGGAACCAGTTCGTCCGCTCGTTCTCGCGGAGCAGCGCGTCCTTGATCGCGGTGGTGCGGATGTACCAGGACGGCTGCGCGTAGTAGAGCAGCGCGGTGTGGCAGCGCCAGCAGTGCGGGTAGCTGTGCTCGTAGGGCACATGCCGGAACAGCAGGCCGCGGGCGTCCAGATCGGCCGTCAGCGGCTCGTCGGCCTTCTTGAAGAACTGGCCGCCGACAAGCTCCACGCCCTCCTCGAAGGTGCCGTCCGTGCGGACCGGGTTGAGGTACGGCAGACCGTACGCCTTGCAGGTGCGCAGGTCGTCCTCGCCGAACGCGGGGGCCTGGTGGACCAGGCCGGTGCCGTCCTCGGTGGTCACATACTCGGCGTTGACCACGAAGTGCGCATCGCCTTCGACATCCACCAGGGAGAACGGGCGCTGGTAGGTCCAGCGCTCCATCTCGGCCCCGGTGAAGGACTGCCCGGTCGCGGTCCAGCCCTCGCCGAGGGCCTTCTCCAGCAGCGGCTCGGCGACGACCAGCTTCTCCTGGCCGTCGGTGGCGACCACATAGCGCACATCGGGGTGCGCGGCGACGGCCATGTTGGACACCAGGGTCCACGGCGTGGTCGTCCACACCAGCAGCGCCGCCTCGCCCGCCAGCGGGCCGGAGGTCAGCGGGAAGCGGACGAAGACCGACGGGTCGACGACCGTCTCGTAGCCCTGCGCCAGCTCGTGGTCGGACAGGCCGGTGCCGCAGCGCGGACACCAGGGGGCGACCCGGTGGTCCTGGACCAGCAGCCCCTTGTTGAAGATCTCCTTGAGCGACCACCACACCGATTCGACGTACTCGGGGTTCATGGTCCAGTACGCGCCGTCGAGGTCGGTCCAGTACCCCATGCGCGTGGTGAGGTCGGCGAAGGCGTCGATGTGCCGGCCGACCGACTCACGGCACTTCTCGTTGAACTCGGCGATGCCGTACGCCTCGATGTCCTGCTTGCCGCTGAAGCCGAGCTCCTTCTCGACGGCCAGCTCGACCGGCAGGCCGTGGCAGTCCCAGCCCGCCTTGCGCTCGACGTGGTAGCCGCGCATGGTGCGGAAGCGCGGGAAGACGTCCTTGAAGACGCGGGCCTCGATGTGGTGGGCGCCCGGCATGCCGTTGGCGGTCGGCGGGCCCTCGTAGAAGACCCACTCGGGCCGCCCCGCGGACTGCTCGAGGCTCCGGGCGAAGATCTTGTTCTCCCGCCAGAAGTCGAGTACGGCGTGCTCGAGGGCTGGCAGGTCGACCTGGGCGGGCACCTGGCGGTACTGCGTCATCGGATCTTTCCTCCGGCGGACACGTGCGGGGCTTGCGTTCCGTCGGAGGGACGAGAGCTCGCGCTCCCGCGGTACCACCCTCCTTGGCCGGGAGCGATGGGCTGGCTCCTGGCCCCCTCATTGGGGTCGCGACACCGGTTCTACTGGCCCTGGGCGGGGGTTCTTCCGGCGGCTCCGGGGTGATCCTTCACATCGCGCTCGCCCCCGGGCTCGCACCGTCCCCGGGTCGCTCATGGCTGCGTACGACGCTACTCGTCCCCTTCCACACCTTTCGCTTCGCCCAGTGTACGGGTCCGGGCACCACCGGGCCGACCGGATTACGGGCTGCGCCGGGTGAGGTACGGGCAGCCGGGCGGTGACCCGAATGCCGATACGCAGGGTGCCGGACTCCGCCCGGCCGGGGCGTCACCGCCCGGTACTGATTCATGGCCGGATTACCGGGCGGGCGGTGGGGCACAACCGATTGAGACCGGGTTGCCCCACGGGCAAGCCGGGCGAATCGGGCGGCGTGCCCCGTTGCCGCGTGCCTGAAGTCGATTTATCGTTCCGGAACGATTCGCGTGCAAGATCACAATATGTGAAGGGGCGCGACCATGGTGGCGAGGAAGACCGCCGTGAAGAAGAGCACGGCGAAGGCGACGAAGGCCACGACCGCCAAGAAGAGCGCTTCCGGGAAGAAGGCGGCAGCGCCCGCCACGGCGGCCAAGAAGGCCACGAAGAACTCGGTGGAGAGGAAGGGTGCGGCCGATAAGACCACGACCAAGAAGGCCGAGGTCGCGAAGACCACGGCCAAAAAGGCCACCAAGAAGGCCGCACCGGCCGAGCAGGCGGTGCCCCCGAAGAAGACGGGAGCCAGGAAAGTGGTTGCTAAGAAGACTCCGAGCGGGGCGCCGACCGCGAAGCAGGCCCCCGAGGCGCCCGGCGCGGTCCCCAAGGCCCGCGTGGGCGTCGGCGGCCCCGTGGCCCCCGGTGACCTGGCCGTACGCCCGGGTGAGGAGCCCTGGTCGGCGCAGGAGGTGGCCGAGGCGCGCACCGAGCTGCTGGCCGAGGCAAGCAGGCTGCGGACCGAGATCCTCACGTCCGAGCAGGCGATCACCGGTCTGATGCGGGACTCCGGGGACGGCGCGGGCGACGACCAGGCCGACACCGGCACCAAGAACATCACGCGCGAGCACGAGCTGGCCCTGGCCGGCAACGCCCGCGAGATGCTGCTGCAGACCGAGCGCGCCCTGGAGCGGCTGGACGCCGGGACGTACGGGCTGTGCGAGAAGTGCGGCAACGCCATCGGCAAGGCCCGTATGCAGGCGTTCCCCCGGGCCACTCTGTGCGTGGAGTGCAAACAGCGGCAGGAGCGGCGCTGACCGTCCGTCGGGAGTGCCGTACTCTCGTCCTCAGCCAGGGGGAGACTGGCCCGGACGATGTTTGAGGGACTTACGTGACAGAGGCGGAGCAGGCCATCGGTACGCCAGAAGCGGGGAAGGCCGAGGAAGGCGCCGTCGCGGGTGCCGACGGGGCACCGGCCGGGCGCGGGCGGCGGCGCATCGCGGTGCTGCTCGCGGTCGCCGCGTTCGCGTACCTTCTCGACCTGGGCAGCAAGCTGTTGGTGGTGGCGAAACTGGAGCACCACGACGCGATCGAGGTGATCGGCACCTGGCTCCAGTTCGAGGTGATCCGCAACCGGGGCGCCGCCTTCGGCTTCGGCGAGGCCATGACCATCGTCTTCACGGTGATAGCGACCGGTGTCATCGTGGTGATCGCCCGGCTCGCCCGCAAGCTCTACAGCCTGCCCTGGGCCATCGCGCTCGGGCTGCTGCTGGGCGGCGCCTTCGGTAACCTCACCGACCGCGTCTTCCGCGCGCCGGGCGGGCTGCAGGGTGCGGTGGTCGACTTCATCGCGCCCGCCCACTTCGCGGTCTTCAACCTCGCCGACTCGGCGATCGTCTGCGGTGGCTTCCTGATCGTCATTCTTTCCTTCCGCGGCCTGGACCCGGACGGCACGGTCCACAAGGACTGAACCGCCCGCGAGGGCCGAGTCGGGGCCGGGGGCCCGAGGACTGGCGTACGAACCGGGCTGTGCCGTCCGGCATACTCGACGGGTGAGTACGATTCCCGAGATCCGCACGCTTCCCGTACCCGACGGCCTCGAAGGCGAGCGCGTCGACGCCGCGATCGCACGCATGTTCGGGTTTTCTCGGACCAAGGCGGCGGAGCTGGCCGCCGCGGGCAAGGTGCAGGTCGACGGCAGCGTCGCGGGCAAGTCCGACCGGGTCTCCGGCGGCGCCTGGCTCGAGGTGGAGATGCCGCAGGCCGCGCCGCCCGTACGGATCGTCGCCGAGCCCGTCGAGGGCATGGAGATCGTGCACGACGACGAGCACATCGTGGTGGTCGACAAGCCGGTCGGGGTCGCCGCCCACCCCAGCCCCGGCTGGACCGGGCCCACCGTCATCGGCGGCCTGGCCGCCGCGGGCTTCCGCGTCTCGACCTCCGGGGCCGCCGAGCGCCAGGGGATCGTCCACCGGCTGGACGTCGGCACCTCCGGCCTGATGGTCGTCGCCAAGTCCGAGCTCGCCTACACCCTGCTCAAGCAGCAGTTCCGCGAGCGCACGGTCGACAAGCGCTACCAGGCCCTCGTCCAGGGCCACCCCGACCCGCTCAGCGGCACCATCGACGCGCCGATCGGCCGCCATCCGCAGCACGACTACAAATGGGCCGTGACCGCCGAGGGCAAGCCCAGCGTCACCCACTACGACCTCATCGAGGCGTTCCGCGCCGCCAGCCTCCTCGACATCAAGCTGGAGACGGGCCGCACCCACCAGATCCGCGTCCACATGGCGGCCCACCGCCACCCCTGCGTCGGCGACCTGACGTACGGCGCCGACCCGACGCTCGCCAAGCGGCTGGGGCTGACCCGGCAGTGGCTGCACGCCGTGCGGCTGGGCTTCGAGCACCCGGGCGGCGGCTGGGTGGAGTTCGAGAGCCGCTACCCGGACGATCTCCAGCAGGCGCTGGACACCGTGCGGGCGGACAGCGCGTGACGTACCGGATCGACGTCGTGGGCGCCGACTCCCTCGAGGTCTGCCGCGGGGTGCGCCGCGAGGTCTTCGTCGTCGAGCAGCGGATTCCCGAGTCGGAGGAGATGGACGAGTACGATGCGCACGCCGTCCACCTCCTCGCCACCGGCCCCCAGGGCCCGACGGGCACCGTGCGCTTCCTCCACGGCGCGGCCGCGGACAAGAAGTACGGTCACGCAGGCGTGGACGGCGCCACCACCGCCGTCCTCGGCCGCCTCGCGGTCCTCCCGGCCGCCCGCGGCACCGGCCTCGGCGCGGACCTCGTCCGCGCGGTCGAGGCGGAGGCGCTGCGGCGCGGGCTCGCCGAGGTCTACCTGGAGGCCCAGACCCACGCCCTCGGCTTCTACGAGCGCCTCGGCTACGCGGCGTACGGCCCCGAATTCGACGAGGGCAGCGGAATCCCGCATCGCGCCATGCGCAGGGCGCTCTAGCCTCCAGATCTAGTTTCGGCGCGGGGGTGTGCCGTCCTTGTGGCGATCGCCGCCGAAGCGGGTGAGGCGCTCCTCGGAGTCGGCGGCGGGCCGCGGTGGCTGGATGGTCGCGGTGGTGATGCGCGGCAGCGCGTACGGATGGTGCTCCCGCAGCCACGTGATCATCTGCTCCCGCACCTCACAGCGCACCGTCCACGCGTCGTCCGCGTCCCGCGCCGTCACCAGCGCCCGCACCACCATCGTGGACGGCGTGGTGTCCGTGACCGCGAGGCTCCAGTCCCGGCCGTCCCATGCCGGGGACTTGCGCACGATCTCGCCCAGCCGCACCCGCATCTCCGCGACCGGCGCCGAGTGGTCGAGGTGGAAGACGACCGCGCCGGTCTTCTGCGAGCCGCCGCGCGACCAGTTCTCGAACGGCTTGCCCGTGAAGTACGACACCGGCATGGTGATCCGGCGCTCGTCCCAGGTCCGCACGGACAGAAAAGTCAGCGTGATCTCCTCGACCGTGCCCCACTCGCCGTCCACGACCACCGTGTCGCCGATCCGCACCATGTCGCCGAAGGCGATCTGCAGCCCGGCGAAGAGGTTGCCCAGCGTCGACTGCGCGGCGACGCCGGCGACGATGCCCAGGATCCCGGCGGAGGCCAGCATGGACGTGCCCACCGTACGCATCGCCGGGAAGGTCAGCAGCATCGCCGACGCCGCGACCACCCCGACGATCGCGGTCACCACCCGCTGGATGAGCGTCACCTGGGTGCGTACCCGGCGCACCCGCGCCGGGTCGTGCGCGCTGGCGGCATAGCGGCGGTACGAGGACTCCACCACCGCCGCCGAGACCCGCACCGCGAGCCACGCCGTGGCCGCGATCAGCACCAGCGCGAGCAGCTGCGCGATGCCCGACCCGTGTTCCCGGACCACCCGGGCGTGCGTCTTGTCGTACGAGCCCCGCAGCAGCGCCGAGCAGACGGTCACCTGGAGCGGCAGCCGGCAGCGGCGCAGCAGGCCCCACAGCGGCGTCTCCGCGTGGCGGGCGTCGGTGCGTTGCAGCAGCCGGTCGACCGCCCAGCCGACCGACAGGGTGATGGCGAGCGAGCCGCCGATGACGACGAGCGGACGCAGTACATCCTCCATGGACACCTATCCTGATCCTTCCCACGCGACGAGGAAGTGACGAAGTGACCCGTTCCCCGATCCTGCTTCTCCATTCGATGTACGGGCTGCGGCCCGCCGTGCACACCGCCGCGGACCGGCTGCGCGCCGCCGGGCACGAGGTGCACGTACCGGATCTGTTCGAGGGGCGGACGGCCGACAGCGCCGAGGACGGCATGGCCCTCAAGGAGGAGATCGGCAAGGACGAGCTGCTGCGCCGGGCCGTGGTGGCCGCCGCGCCGCTGTCGGCCCGCGGCGTGGTGTACGCGGGGTTCTCGCTCGGCGGGTCGATCGCCCAGAATCTCGCGCTGGGCGACGAGAAGGCGCGCGGGCTGCTGCTTCTGCACGGCACCTCGGACATCGCCGACGACGCGACGGTCGACGGCCTGCCGGTGCAGCTGCACGTCGCGGACCCGGACCCCTTCGAGCCGCACGACTGGCTGAACGCGTGGTACCTGCGGATGGGGCGGGCCGGGGCGGACGTGGAGATCTACCGCTACCCGGGGGCCGGGCACCTGTTCACCGACCCTGAGCTGCCGGACTACGACGAGGAGGCGGCCGAGGCCACCTGGAAGGTGGCGCTCGGCTTCCTCGCGGAGGTGACGGAGGGGTGACCCTCGGCCTTACTTCTTCAGGTTCTGCTGGACCAGCGGGGTGAACTGGTCCGGGGTGAGCGGGACGCCCCCCTGATCCGTCGTGAGGACCTTGCCGTTCAGCTTGAGGGTCGGGGTGCCGGTCACGTCCTTGGTGTCGTCGAACGTCTTCGACATGGCCAGCGCCCACCGGTCGTAGGTGCCGTTCGTCACGGCCTTCTCAAAGGTCTTGTTGCCCTTGAGCGCCTTGACCTGCTGGGCGATGGCGATCAGCTTCTGGTCGCCGGCGAAGGCGTCGTCGCTCTCCTGGGTGGGGTGGTTCTTGGCCGAGAAGAGCGCGGACTTGTACTCCAGGAACGCGTCCGGGCTGACATTGAGGGCGGCGCCCAGCGCGCTCAGGGCGTTCTTCGAACCGGCCCCGATCATGCCCTGCTTGTCGTCCAGGAAGGTGCCCATCGTGAACTGCGCCTTGAAGGTGCCGTTCTTGATGTCCTTCGCCACGGTCGTGCCCGTGTACTGCTCGAACTGCGCGCAGATCGGGCAGCGCATGTCCTCGTAGACGTGAAGGGTGTTCTTGGCGTTCTTGTCGCCGACGACCACGGTCGTGCCCTGGGGGCCGGTGGTGTGGGCGGGCTTCACCAGGGCCGTCTTCTCGGCGGCGGCCTTCCACTCCTTGCTGGCGTTCCCGCCGCCGTTCATCTGGGTGACGGCGTAACCTATGCCGCCCGCTATCCCGAGGATGGCGACGACCGCGCCGCCGACGACCAGCTGGCGGCGCGTCCGGTCCTTCTTGGACTGGCGCTCGCGCTCGGCGCGCATCCGATCGCGCGCGGCCTGCTTGTTGTGGTGGCTGTTGCGGTTGCTCATGGTGGATCGATCTCCGTCGTGTGAAGGTCGTACGGAGTCGCACAAACCTGTGTGAGTCCGTACGAAGTCGTACGAAAGTGGTGGGAAACGCTGTGCTCAGGCAGTGGCCGAGCACGGCGGACCACGCCGTACGACGGAGTGCACGAGGAGGGGGAGCGCCGGGGCCGGACTCGGGGGTCCCGTCGGCCGCGAGGAGCGGCGGCGGGGCGCGAAGGCCGCGGTGACCACCGCGACGGCCAGCAGCAGCGGCCGGAAGGCGAAGGCGGCCAGCGAGGTCAGCAGGCGGGCCACGGCGGCCTCGCCGCGCCGCAGCCAGGCCGCGGCGAGCAGCCCGATCGCGACATGGGCGGCGAGCAGCAGCCAGGGGGCGGCGGAGCCCACGGCGGCCGTGAGGGCGCCGGCGCCGTCCGGCCCGGCGACCCGGGCCAGCGGGGAGCCGACCCCGCCGCTGCCACACAGCAGGTCCACGCCCAGGGCGCGCAGGGAGCCCGCCACGGGGCCGCCGGAGGGCCCGTAACAGGCGCTCTGGCCGGTGGTGAACACCGTGTCGGCGGCCAGCTCGAGCGGGACCAGCAGCGCGGCGATGCTCCAGTAGCCGCGCTCCCGGCCCGCCAGGGCGTAAGCGATCACAAAGACGACGACCGACAGCGCCGCCACGGTCGTCAGCGGCAGCGGTGTGCGCGACAGCAGAACGTGGGCGGCGGAGGACAGCGTGACGCACAGCGCTGTGAACAGCGCCGCGCGCAGTGCCCTCAGCAGCGGTCCCGTACCGTCCATAGGGGTCGATTGTCACACGATCGGGTGTAGGGACGGCGTCAAGAGCGTGGGCGGGGATCGCTCCCCGCCCACTCACCTACCAATTTTGGTATGTGCTCACAGCCCGGGAATGCGCCCGTTCCGGAAGAGGTCCACGAAGATCTGGTGGTCGGCCCGCGCCCGCGCGCCGTAGGAGTGCGCGAAGTCCACCAGCAGCTCCGCGAAGCCGCCCTCGTCCGCCGCGATCACCGCGTCGATGGCCCGCTCGGTGGAGAAGGGCACCAGTGAGTGGCCGCTCTGGTCGTCGGCGGCCGCGTGCATGGTGGCCGTGGCCCGCCCCAGGTCGGCGACGACCGCCGCGATCTCGGCCGGGTCGTCGATATCGGACCAGTCGAGGTCCACCGCGTACGGGGAGATCTCGGCGACCAGCTGCCCCGAGCCGTCCAGCTCGGTCCAGCCGAGCCAGGGGTCGGCGTGCGCCTGAAGGGCGCGCTGCGAGATGACCGTGCGGTGTCCCTCGTGGTGGAAGTAGGAGCGGACCCGCTCGTCCGTGATGTGCCGGGAGACCGCAGGGGTCTGCGCCTGCTTCATATAGATCACGACATCGTTCTCGAGGGCGTCGCTGTTGCCCTCCAGAAGGATGTTGTACGAGGGCAGCCCGGCGCTGCCGATGCCGATACCGCGGCGGCCGACGACGTCCTTGACGCGGTAGGAGTCCGGCCGGGCGAGGCTGGACTCGGGCAGCGTCTCCAGATAGCCGTCGAAGGCTGCCAGGACCTTGTAGCGGGTCGCCGCGTCCAGCTCGACCGAGCCGCCGCCGGAGGCGAAGCGCCGCTCGAAGTCGCGGATCGTGGTCATCGAGTCGAGCAGCCCGAAACGGGTCAGCGAGCGGGCGTCACGCAGCGCGTCCAGCAGCGGGCCCTCGGCGGTCTCCAGGGTGAAGGGCGGCACCTCGTCGTTCTTGGCGCCAGTGGCCAGGGCGTGGATACGCTCGCGGTAGGCGGCGGCGTAGATCCGGACCAGCTCGCTGATCTTCTCGTCGCTGAGCGCCTTGGTGTAGCCGATCAGCGCGACGGAGGCGGCGAAGCGCTTGAGGTCCCAGGTGAAGGGGCCGACATACGCCTCGTCGAAGTCGTTGACGTTGAAGATCAGGCGGCCGTTGGCGTCCATGTAGGTGCCGAAGTTCTCGGCGTGGAGGTCACCGTGGATCCACACCCGGCCCGTGCGGTCGTCCAGGTAGGGGCCGCCCTCGCGCTCCTGCTCCACATCGGCGTAGAACAGGCTGGCCGTACCGCGGTAGAACGCGAAGGCCGAGGCGGCCATCTTGCGGAACTTGACGCGGAAGGCGGCCGGGTCGGCGGCGAGCAGCTCGCCGAAGGCGGTGTCGAAGACGGCGAGGATGTGCTCGCCGCGCTGTTCCGCCTGGGTCTGCTGGGTCGGCATCGCGGGGCGCCTCCTGGTGTCGGGAGAAAGTACGTGAGTACGTGAAGAAAAGAGCATGACAAAGATCGCGAACGGGACGGCTCGTTCCCTCCGTCCCAACGCCTGAGGCTACTCGTGGGTGCCCACTCGCTGTCAGTCCGGAGGGGTAACCTTCGGAGCTGTTCCGCCCACCCTTCATCGACCGTTCGCCGGAGGTCTGCCACCGTGACCAAGCCGCCCTTCACGCACCTGCATGTCCACACCCAGTACTCGCTGCTGGACGGTGCGGCGCGGCTCAAGGACATGTTCAACGCCTGCCAGGAAATGGGCATGACGCATATCGCCATGACCGACCATGGCAACCTCCACGGGGCGTACGACTTCTACCAGCAGGCGACGGGCGCGGGCATCACGCCGATCATCGGGATCGAGGCGTATGTCGCCCCCGAGTCGCGGCGCTACAAACGACGGGTCCAGTGGGGCCAGCCGCACCAGAAGCGGGACGACGTCTCCGGTTCCGGTGGTTACACCCACAAGACGATCTGGGCCTCCAACAAGGCGGGTCTGCACAACCTCTTCCGGCTCTCCTCGGACGCCTATATGGAGGGCTACTTCGTCAAGTGGCCCCGGATGGACAAGGAGACCATCGCCCAGTGGTCGGAGGGCCTGATCGCCTCCACCGGCTGTCCGTCCGGTGAGCTGCAGACCCGGCTGCGGCTCGGCCAGTTCGACGAGGCCCTGAAGGCCGCCTCCGAGTACCAGGACATCTTCGGCAAGGACCGGTACTTCCTGGAGCTGATGGACCACGGCATCGAGATCGAGCACCGGGTCCGCGACGGCCTGCTGGAGATCGGCAAGAAGCTGGGCATCCCCCCGCTGGTCACCAACGACTCGCACTACACCTACTCCCGCGAGTCCGTGGCCCATGACGCGCTGCTGTGCGTCCAGACCGGCAAGAACCTCTCCGACCCCGACCGCTTCCGCTTCGACGGCACCGGCTACTACCTGAAGTCGACGGACGAGATGTACGCCATCGACTCCTCCGACGCCTGGCAGGAGGGCTGCCGGAACACGCTGCTGGTCGCCGAGCAGATCGACGCCACCGGGTGGTTCGAGAAGCGCGACCTGATGCCGCGCTTCGATGTGCCCGAGGGCTTCACGGAGGTCTCCTGGTTCCAGGAGGAGGTCAAGCGCGGCATGGAGCGGCGGTATCCGGCCGGGGTGCCGGAGGACCGTCAGAAGCAGGCCGAGTACGAGATGGACGTCATCATCCAGATGGGGTTCCCGGGCTACTTCCTCGTGGTCGCCGACTTCATCATGTGGGCGAAGAACAACGGCATCGCGGTCGGCCCCGGCCGTGGCTCCGCGGCCGGTTCGATCGTGGCGTACGCGATGGGCATCACCGACCTCGACCCGATCGACCACGGCCTGATCTTCGAGCGGTTCCTCAACCCCGAGCGCGTCTCCATGCCCGATGTCGACATCGACTTCGACGAGCGCAGGCGCGGTGAGGTGATCCGGTACGTCACCGAGAAATACGGCGCCGACAAGGTCGCCCAGATCGGTACGTACGGCACCATCAAGGCCAAGAACGCGATCAAGGACTCGGCCCGGGTGCTCGGTTACCCGTATGCGATGGGCGACCGGATCACCAAGGCCATGCCCGCCGATGTGCTCGGCAAGGGCATCCCGCTGTCCGGCATCACCGACGACAAGCACCCCCGCTACAGCGAGGCGGCCGAGGTGCGCGGGATGTATGAGAACGAAGCGGATGTGAAGAAGGTCATCGATACCGCCCGCGGTATCGAGGGCCTGGTGCGGCAGATGGGCGTGCACGCCGCGGGCGTGATCATGTCCAGCGAGACCGTGACCGAGCATGTGCCGGTCTTCTCGCCGAAGAACGACGGCCAGGTCGTGACCCAGTGGGACTATCCCACCTGTGAATCGCTCGGCCTGCTGAAGATGGACTTCCTCGGCCTGCGCAACCTGACCATCATGGATGACGCGGTCAAGATGGTGCGCACCAACAAGGGCGTCGACCTCAAGCTGCTCGAGCTGCCGCTGGACGACCCCAAGACCTATGAGCTGCTGTGCCGCGGTGACACGCTCGGCGTCTTCCAGTTCGACGGCGGCCCCATGCGCTCCCTGCTGCGCATGATGAAGCCCGACAACTTCGAGGACATTTCCGCCGTCTCGGCCCTGTACCGGCCGGGCCCGATGGGCATGAACTCGCATATCAACTACGCGCTGCGGAAGAACGCCCAGCAGGAGATCACCCCGATCCACCCGGAGCTGGAGGAACCGCTCAAGGAGGTCCTCGGCATCACCTACGGCCTGGTCGTCTACCAGGAGCAGGTGCAGAAGGCCGCCCAGGTGCTCGCGGGCTACTCGCTCGGCCAGGCCGACCTGCTGCGGCGTGCGATGGGCAAGAAGAAGAAGGAAGTCCTCGACAAGGAGTTCGTGCCCTTCCAGAAGGGCTGCCGCGACCGCGGCTACTCCGACGCGGCCATCCAGGCGGTGTGGGACGTGCTGGTCCCGTTCGCCGGCTACGCCTTCAACAAGGCCCACTCCTCCGCGTACGGCCTGGTCACCTACTGGACCGCGTATCTGAAGGCCAACTACCCCGCCGAGTACATGGCCGCGCTGCTCACCTCGGTGCGCGACGACAAGGACAAGTCGGCGATCTATCTCAACGAGTGCCGGCGCATGGGCATCAAGGTGCTCACGCCGAACGTCAATGAGTCCGAGGCGAACTTCGCCGCCCAGGGCGACGAAGTGATCCTCTTCGGTCTCACCGCGGTCCGAAACGTTGGTGCGAACGTTGTCGAAGCGATCATCCGTGGTCGCAAGTCGAAGGGGAAGTACTCCTCCTTCCCGGACTACCTGGACAAGGTCGAGGCGGTCGTCTGCAACAAGCGCACCACCGAATCGCTGATCAAGGCCGGCGCCTTCGACGAGATGGGCCACACCCGCAAGGGGCTCACGGCGCACTACGAGACCATGATCGACAATGTGGTCGCGGTGAAGCGCAAGGAGGCCGAGGGCCAGTTCGACCTGTTCGGCGGCATGGGCGGCGACGACGGCGGCGGGGGCGACGGGCCGGGCTTCGGGCTCGATGTCGAGTTCTCCGACGTCGAGTGGGACAAGGCGTATCTGCTCGCCCAGGAGCGCGAAATGCTCGGCCTGTACGTCTCCGACCACCCGCTCTTCGGTATCGAGCACGTCCTCAACGACAAGGCCGACGCCGCCATCGCCCAGCTCACCGGCGGTGAGCACGCCGACGGCGCCATCGTCACCATCGGCGGCATCATCTCCGGCCTGCAGCGCAAGATGACCAAACAGGGCAACGCGTGGGCCATCGCCACCGTCGAGGACCTGGCCGGCTCCATCGACTGCATGTTCTTCCCCGCCACCTACCAGCTGGTCTCCACCCAGCTCGTCGAGGACACCGTCGTGTTCGTCAAGGGGCGGCTCGACAAGCGCGAGGACGTGCCGCGGCTGGTCGCCATGGAGCTCATGGTCCCCGACCTGTCCGAGGCCGGGGCCAACGCGCCCGTGACGATCACCATCCCCACGGTGAAGGTCACCCCGCCCCTGGTCGAAAAGCTCGGCGAAGTGCTCACCCACCACCGGGGCTCCACCGAGGTGCGGATCAAGCTCCAGGGGGCGCGTAAGACCACGGTGCTCCGGCTGGACCGGCACCGGGTCACCGCCGACCCCGCGCTGTTCGGCGACCTCAAGGTGCTGCTGGGCCCGGCCTGCCTGGCGGGCTGAACCACCACTCATGAGGAGGGGCGCGCCCGAACGGGCGCGCC
>NZ_JBSFMM010000250.1:0-15515 GCF_053599555.1 Streptomyces sp. NPDC000941 | reverse complement strand
GGGTGCCATCCCCATCGGAGTTCCTGGGTGCCCCGAATTCGCCTTCTGGACCGCGTCCATGCACAGTCCGCGAATCGTGTTCACCGACAGCGTGTCCAGGTCGGTCATCGCCACGCCGCCCTTCCGTGCTCTCGATGCACCTGGGTTGGAGGCTTGGCCACGCGTGGGCCCTCTCATTCGCCCACTTTCACCAGCCTAGGCTTGCCCGTACCCACCCTCAACTCAGGTCGGCTCGGCGCGGCCCTTCACCGGATCCATCGCGCACTCTGGAAGGAAGCACAAGCGATCGCAGAACCGGAGGAGAACGAGCCATGGCCGGACCGGTAGCAGTGCTTTTCGATATCGACGAAACCCTGGTCCACACCGGAGATTCGGGAAGACGCAGCTGGGCCTGGGCCTTCGATCAGTTGCACGGGGTAGCCGCCGATATCGGAAAACACACCTCGGCGGGGGAGACGGATCCGCAGGTCGGCCGGGAAACGTTCCATGCCGTGCTCGGCCGGGAACCCAGTCACGACGAGCTGGCCCGCCTGTACGCCGCGTATCTGTGGCATCTGTCGGAGGACATCTGGGCTTCCAAGGGGTACCGCGTGCTGGACGGCGTCGAGGAAACCCTGCGACGGATCGCGGACGCGGGGGCCATCCTCGGACTCATCTCCGGCGCGATGGAAGGTGCGGCCAGGATCAAGATGGAACCGGGCAAGCTGGGCCGCTACTTCGTCTTCGGCGCCTATGGCTCGGACTCCCCGGACCGGGCGGAGATCACCCGCATGGCGATGGCCAAAGCCGCTCGGCTGCATGGGCGCGAGCTGACCCGCGACGAGGTGTACGTGGTCGGGGACACCCCTCGCGACATCGAGGCCGCGCACGCGGCACACGCTACCGGGGTCGGGGTCGCCAGCGGCCACTACACGGTCGAGGAGCTGAGTGCCGCCCAGGCCGACCACGTGCTCACGGCACTGACCGAACCGTTCCCGCAGATCTGAAAACCCTGCACCGAGAAGGGGCGATGCCGTCGAAGCGGTGCCGTGGTCAGTTCGACTGCCGACGGGCCTGCTTCACCTCGCGGTCGACGGCCCAGGCGTCGGCGACCGGCCCGAGGTGGCCGAGCTTATCGGGGTTGATCACCGTGCGGATGGTCTGAATCCGCCCGTCGAGCACATCGAGGGCCAGGGTGTGGAGCACCTTGCCGTCCCGGTCACGGAAGATGGCACCGGGCTGCCCGTTGACCTCGTGCGGCTCGAACGTCACGTCGATCCGGATCATCAAGGGGAAGACCGTGCCCAGCACCCGGGCCACGTTCTCCGCGCCCATGATGGCCTTGGCCAGCTGCGGCGCCTTGCCGCCGCCGTCGCCGACCAGTTGTGCGTCGGCGGCCAGCAGATTCCGCAGCCCGCCCACATCGCCGTCCTTGAGGGCGTCGAAGAACCGCGTCGCCAGTTCCTGCCGCTCCTGCCGGTCCGCCTCGAACCGCGGCCGTCCGGCCTCCATATGCCGCCGCGCCCGCACCAGCAGCTGCCGACACGCCGCCTCCGAACGCCCCACCGCCGCGGCGATCTCGTCGAACCCGTAGGCGAACACCTCGCGCAGCACAAACACCGACCGCTCCAGCGGGCTGAGCCGCTCCAACAGCAGCAGCGCGGCCATCGACACCGAGTCGGCCAGCTCCGCCGCCCGCGCCGGATCCTCGTACGGATCGCTCAGCAGCGGCTCGGGGAACCACGGTCCGACGTACTCCTCCCGCCGCACCCGCGCGGAACGCAGCACATCGATCGAGATCCGTGTCACCGTGGTCGACAGAAAGGCCTTGGTCGACGTGGGCCGGGTCGTCGAGCCGTCAAAGCGCAACCATGTCTCCTGCACCGCGTCCTCGGCCTCGCTCACACTGCCCAGAATCCGGTACGCGATCGAGAACAGCAGCGGCCGCAGCTCCTCGAACTCCTCGACCTTGCTCACGCCGGATCCCCTCCCGTAGAGGCCCTTCCACCTGGCCGTACTCGCAGGCGCGGGCACTTTTTGCTGATCATCCGGAACACCGGCAGGCCAGGGTAACGCCCCCGGCTGACCGTGATGTGCTCTCCTCCGTAACCGTCAGCGGCTTACACCTCCTGAGACGAGGCAGCCCCACCCCCTGTGACATGGCCGAGGAAATAGTGTGCCAAGCGGAGATTGAGCCAAGTGAGGAGTGGGTGGGTGTTTCAGGGGGTGCTGGGCCAGGCAGACCGGCTCGCGCGGCTCCGGCTCTTGAGAGATATGGAACGTGCGAGCCTGCGGTGCGCGTGCTTCGGTTGGTACATGAGCGATGAAACGGATGCAGCTCCTCGATGGGAGGTCATGCCATGAAGATCGCAGTCATGGGTGGTACCGGGCTGATCGGATCGCAGGTCGTGAAGAAGCTGAACGCTGCCGGTCACGAGGCGGTGCCCCTCTCGAAGTCGACGGGAGTCGACGTCATCACGGGCGAAGGGGTGGCGGAGGCTGTCGCCGATGCCGACGTCGTCGTCAATCTGACGAACTCCCCGACCTTCGACGAAGCCTCGGCGGTTTTCTTCCGGAAGTCGATGGAGAACCTGCTGACGGCCGGGGAGAAGGCCGGCGTCCGCCACTTCGTCGTGCTCTCCATCGTCGGCGTGGACCAAGTGCCCGAACTGGACTACTACCGCGCCAAGGCCATGCAGGAAGAGATGCTCGCCGCCGCGTCGATCCCTTACTCGATCGTCCGCGCCACCCAGTTCATGGAGTTCATGGACGCGACCATGTCCTGGACGACCGACGGGGACACCGTCCGTCTGCCCGCCACTCCGATCCAGCCCATCGCCGCCCGGGACGTCGCCGACGCGGTCGCCGAAGTCGCCGCGGGCGCGCCGCTGCAGGGGATCCGCAACGTCGCCGGCCCCGAGGTCTTCCCGCTCGACGAACTCGGCAGGATCACCCTCGCGACCCGTTCCGACGACCGTACCGTCGTGACGGACGACACCGCCGGCATGTTCGCCGTGGTCCGCGGGGATGTCCTCACGGGCAAGGAGGACGCCAGGCTGGCCCCCACTCGCTACGCGGACTGGCTGGCTTCCCGATAATTTCACACTGTGGTGCATCGACACTGTGCCGCACCGACACTGTGCGGTCAAAAGGATGGGCGACGATCACTACCCGTATTACTCTGTATCCCGGATGGGCTGCGGCACACCATGCACACGGTTCGAGACGTGCGGATGGGCGGCGTAAAGGGTCTGGGGATGAGAGGAACGCATGGTCTCGGTAGCCCATACGGCACAGAGTATTGAGATCACCGCAGAGAACCTGCAGGAGGAGCTGTGTCGCCTGGAGGCCCAGCGGCAGGCCCTGGAGCGGGAGCTGGCCGCGGTGGTGGCGCATCTCGGCTCGGTGCGGACGACCCTGAACGCTCTCCAGGGCCTGATGCGGGCGGCGACGCCCGCGTCCGGCGAGGCTGCCGCGGGTGTGGCCGTCCCGAAGCCGGTGCGGGCAAAGGTCACCGAGACGGCCCCGCCCACCCCGTCCGGCCCCGTGCCGCCGCCGGACGGTGCCGCGGTCGCACGGGCGGAGCCCGAGGCCCGGCCGCAGCGGCCCGAAGGACAGCAGAAGCAGCAGAGGCAGCAGAAGCCGACGCGCACCGCGCGACGTGGCGAGCGCGGCGATCGGAAGACCGACGGGCAGTACGGCAGGCTCACCGAACAGATCATGGAATTCTTCGCGGGCACCGATGGCGCCGATGTCCGCGCGCGTGACGTCGCCGCCGCACTTGGCCGGGACACCGACGCCGGCAGCATCAACGCCGTACGCAGCACGCTCGACCGGCTTGTCGCGACCTCGCGCGTCCAGCGCGCGGGGCGCGGTCTGTACCGCGCCACTCCGTCCTGATCACGTACGCGAGCACGCAGGTGTCACAACACACGGTTCTGACCTGTCAGTAAGGGTGGAACCGAGAGAAAACAGAGGACACCGTGCGTGAGATCCTGATCGTCGGCGGCGGTTACGCCGGCTTCTACACAGCGTGGGGCCTTGAGAAGAAGCTGCGCCGCGGGGAGGCGCGGGTCACCGTCGTCGACCCGCGTCCGTACATGACGTACCAGCCGTTTCTGCCCGAGGTCGTGGCGGGGTCCGTGGAGGCCCGGCACGCCGCCGTGTCACTGCGACGGCATCTGCGCCGTACCCGGGTGATCGCGGGAGCGGTGACGGAGATCCGCAACAGCGGTCGGACCGTCACCGTCCGGCCGGAGCGCGGGCCGGACTATCAGCTGCACTACGACATGCTCGTGGTGACAGCGGGGGCGGTCACCCGCACTTTCCCGATACCGGGGCTCAGTGAGCAGGCGTTTGGTCTGAAGCATGTCGAAGAGGCCGTCGCCGTCCGTGACCGGCTGCTGACCTCCTTCGACCGGGCAGCCGCACTGCCACGCGGGCCCGAGCGCCGGAAACTTCTCACGGTCACCTTCGTCGGCGGCGGCTTCTCCGGCGTGGAGGGTTTCGGCGAGCTGCTGTCCCTGGCGGCCGCGCTGCTGAAGCACTACCCGGAACTCGACGCCCAAGAGCTCGACTTCCACCTGGTCGAGGCGCGCGGCCGAATCCTTCCCGAGGTCACCGACGAACCCGGTGCCTGGGTGGTCCGGTCCTTGGAGCGGCGAGGGGCGAAGGTGCATCTGAACACCCAGCTCGTCTCGGCCGAGGACGGCCACGTCGTGCTCTCCAACGGTCAGGAGTACGAGTCGGGCCTGATCGTCTGGGCCGCCGGCAACGCGTCGAACCCCATCGTCCACAACCACACCGACCTTCCGGTCGATGAGCGTGGTCTGCTCGTCGTACGGGCCGACCTGCGTGTGGGTACGGACACGGAGGCGGTGCCGGACGTATGGGCCGCGGGCGACGACGCTGCCGTACCGGACCTCGCGGTGGGACGGTCGGGAGCACATACCGTGCCCAACGCCCAGCACGCCGTACGGCAGGGCAAGCGCCTGGCGAAGAACATCGTGGCGACGTTGCACGGGCGGAGGACCAAGAACTACGTCCACCACAGCCTGGGCGTGGTGGCCACGCTGGGTATGGGGCGGGGCATCTTCCAGTACCGGCGCCTCGTCATCAAGGGCTTGCCGGCCTGGCTCATGCACCGCGGCTACCACGTGCTCGCCGTGCCGACGTGGGAACGCAAGGTCCGCGTCCTCGCCGTCTGGCTCACGGCCGCCCTCTACGGGCGGGACATCGTCTCGCTGGCCTCGGTGCAGCGCCCCCGGGAAGCCTTCGTATCCCGGGGCAACCCTCGTAACAGTGACGAGCCTGCCGAGACAAAGGCTCGGTGATCCTGGGGCAGACCTGAGTGCCGTGTGTCGGCCCGGCCCGGCGGCGTACGAAGCCTGCCGAGGACCGGGCCGACGCGGCTGTACCCGCGAGAGCGCCTGCCGGTGCCGGTTACTCCACGAAGTACGAGTCGTGCCTCACGAAGAACTCGGCGCGCTCCTCGTCCGTGGCATCGGCGAGCTGCGACAGTCCCGCGGCGGTGCTCGGCGCCAGCGTCCCCGGGGTGCTCGCGGGCCACCGGCCTTGGCGCTCATCTCGACCCGGTAGAGACCGAATTCACCTCGCGTGGTGGCGGTGGTCGCCAGATGGCGAATGGCATCTCGGCCGGCTGTGCCGACATTCGGCGCGGTGTTCGCCGGCCGGAAGTTGGCATTGATCTCGCCGCTGTTCCCCGAAGCGCTTCTGCTTGCGGCCACGCTCTGTTACGAAGGACCGAACACCCCATGCGTATGTGACACGTTTGCCAGCCGCCGCTCCAGCGGCCGGATCGCCATGCTCGCCGTCAGCGCCAGGCAGGCCACAACCACCCACGGCAGCACCCGGTTTACGCCGTACAGGACGCCGAACAGGCCGGGCGTCACCATGTCCGCCGTCGCGAACGAATACTGGAACGCCGCCAGATAGGTCCCTCGCATCCCCTCCGGCGCCGCCTCCGCGGAGAGCGCGTTCGAGGCCGGGCCGTGCAGCATCTCCGCCGCCGCCCACAGCAGCATCACCAGTGCCAGATAGCCGACCAGCAGCGGCCCTGACGGCAGCGGCACCGCCAGGGCGGCGGCCACGCACCAGGCAGCCCACAGCCTGCCGCCCCAGGCCATCGCGCCGCCCCGGGAGGTGCGTCGTCGGGAGCGGCGGGTGACCTCGGCCGTACAGGTGGCCACGACCGCCGTGGTGATCGCGAGAAAGGCGCCGACCGTCCAGCCCGGCGCGTGCAGCCCGCGGATCACATAGACCGGGATCGCCACGGCGAGGAAGACCGTGCAGATGTTGAACAGCGTGTTCACGCCGATCAGCGCCAGATACGGCCGGTTGCGCAGCAACGTCCGTATCGCGTCCGAGGATTCCCCGTCAGGTCCGCCGGTCGTACGCGGCGCACCGCGTACGAACAACGCCACGGTCACCGCCGCGATGACGAAGGAGATGGCATCCGCCAGCACCATTCCCCGGTACGCGTGCTGCGAGCCGAGAGCGAGCAGCGCACCCGCGAGCACCGTGCCGGCGCCGGTACCGGCCGCCCGGATCATGCCTGCCCGGGCGAACCACTGGTCCCTGGCCTCCCCGTCCGCCTGCTCGGAGATCAGCGCGAAGATCGACGACCAGTACACCCGCAGCCCCACCGTCTCGACCAGCGCCGCGAGAAACAGCGACTGGGGACCGGCCACCCCCAGATACAGAAAGAACCCGGCCGCCTGCGACAACTGCCCCGCGATCACCACCTGCCGGGGCCCGATGCGGTCGACGATCCGCCCGACGAGCAGCGGCAGCAGGAGCGAGCAGGCGGTGGCGGCGGTCAGCAGCAGGCCGACATCGGCTTCCGACAGGTCGGTGACGGTGAGGAAGTAGACCATGGACAGCGGGAGACAGAGCCCGGTGCCGATGGCGTCGATGGCCAGCGCGGCCGGCAGCGCCCAGGCGGCGCCGTGGCGGACGCCGCTCCTTCGCACTGGGTGGTCCTCCGTTTCTGTGCGGCGGACTTTTCTGTGCGGCGGATGTCGAAGCCTGGTGACTACTGGAAGTCGCAGCCCGGGTTGGGGGCGTCCTGGGAGAAGGGGGCGCCGTGCGGCAGCACGTAGAGAACTTCCAGGACGACGTCCGTGGCACCGAGGTTCCGGCCGATGTGTACGTGGTCGGCGCCGGGCGGTTCCTCGAGGAAACGGCCCTGGGGGTACACACCGTCGAACTTGCAGGTGGCAGCGGAGTGGCTCAGGGTGCCCTGCTTGACATACGCGTACAGGGTGCCGTCGTGGAAGTGCCAACCGGTCGCCTGACCTGGCGGGATGGTGACTTCCCGCAGGATGTAGTCGCGCCCGCCCACGGTGGACTGGGCGATGACCTTGCCGGTCACACCAGGACCGCCCGGGGTCGCGTGCGCGAACCCTGCGGGGAGGGACAAAGTGATGGATAAAGCCCCAACAGCTCCCATACGGGCTATATTGTGCATGTCATTCCCATCTCATGGTGAGGTGTGGTGATTGTTGGGCCGGGCCCACGCGGATCAGCGTCCGCTCACCCTAGGCCACGCCCCGCATGGCAGTCGCTGGCGGTGTGTGGACACGAAATAACAATCCGTATTCGGCGGAGCCCTGCCGTTCCGGTGTCCGCCGGTCCGCGCGTCTTTCTGCCCCAGTCCTGTCACAGGACCGGGTTGATCCCGGTCTATGCAGGAGACGCGATTGGAGCAAGCCGTGACCTTCACCGACCACAGCCCCCTCAGCACCACGACGAACGCCCTTGACGAGGCCGTTTCTGTCTTTGTGCAGCTCCGGCCACGTCTTTTCGGTATCGCCTACCGCGTGCTCGGCAGCGCTGTCGAGGCTGAGGACGTGGTCCAGGAGGTGTGGCTGCGTTGGCAGAAGACCGACCGCTCCGCGGTGGTCAGCCCGGCGGCCTTTCTGTCGAGTGTGACGACCCGGTTGGCCATCAACGTCGCCCAGTCGGCCCGTGTGCGCCGGGAAACCTACATCGGGCCGTGGCTGCCCGAGCCCATTGATACGAGCTCGGACCCGGAGGTGGGCGCGCAGCGGGCGGAGGCGCTGGAGCTGGCTCTGCTGCTGGTGCTGGAGAAGCTGAGCCCCGCGGAGCGCGCGGCGTATGTACTGCGTGAGGCGTTTGATTACAGCTATCCCGAGATCGCCGACATGCTTCAGCTCAGCGTCGTCAATGTGCGGAAGATCGTAAGCCGCGCCCGTAAGCACCTGGGCGCGGAACAGCGGGAGAGCGTGGACGCGGAGGAACACCGACGCCTTCTGGACGCCTTCGTCGGCGCAGCTCAGAGGGGCGATATCGGCTCGCTGGAAGCCCTCCTCACCCCGGATGCCGTCAGCCTCTCCGATGGCAACGGGATGCGGGGCGCTGCGCGCATACCCGTTCTGGGCTGTGCGCGGGTGGCGAACCTGGCGACTGCCTATCCGCGGTTCTGGCGCGGCTTGGATCTCCGGTCTGTCCATGCCAACGGGCGTTCGGGAGTGATGATCTACCGCGGGGACGAGCCCAAGACGTTTCTGACGGTGGCCGCCTCGCGGGAGGGCATCTACCAGGTGATGTGGCTGTTCAACCCGAGCAAGATCGCCGCGTTCCTCGATTCACGCTCTCGCTCCGTATCGCCACTCGGCGCCCCGTCGTGAGCCCGGGCCCAAGGCCGTCACTACGCCTGTGACGGCCTCTGGCGTGCGCTGGGGGGTTGGTTCCAGGAGCGAAGCTTGTCGGGGTTGAGTACGACCCAGACCTGTGCCACGCGGTGGTCGGCGATGTCGAGGCTGATGACCGCGGCCACCTGGTCGTCGTAGCGCGCCACCAGACCCGTCCGGCCATTGACGGACTGGGCGGTCAGAGTGGTGCGCGGCCGCCGGACCAGCAGTGTCATCAGGCTGTGTGCGACCTGCTCGCTGCCGTGCACGGGTCGGGCCAGCGCGCGGACCTTGCCACCGCCGTCGAAGAACGCCGTGGCATCGGGCCACAGCAAGGACGCCAGCAGCCCGGCGTCCTCGGTCACACAGGCCTGCCGGATGGCACGGGCGACCGTGTCATGCTGCTCCGGCGTCGTGGGATGCGACCGCCGTGCCCGCAGACGGCGACGCGCGCGATCGGCGAGCTCGACACACTCCGGCCCCGTACGCCCCACGATGTCGGCGACCGTATCGGGTGTCATCCCGAACACATCGTTGAGCACGAACGCCGCACGCTCCGCCGGCGACAGAGAGTCCAGAGCATTCAGCAGAACCCCGCTGATCTCCTGTTCCAGCTCCGCGCTCGCCCGTGCGCCATCGGTGTCTCCCGCATACGGGCCGCCCCCCTCGCCCTGGTCCGTGTCCTCGCCGCGATCCGGCAGCGCCAGGCGGCCCAGACAGATACCACCCGCGGTCTTGGCAAGCCAGGAACGGGGCACCGCGATCCGCGCACGCGCCGCGTCCGACAGCCCGTACCACCGACGGTAGGTCTCATCGATGACACTCTCCGCCGCGCCGCCGCCGCCCAGCATCCAATAAGCGACATCCAGGAGATATCGGCGCTCATCAAGCAGCTCCGCGATGGGCACTGCATCACCGGCATGGTCCATACGGCATCCTCCCTCGCCTCAGTCCATGTGACAGGGCAGGCATGGATCTTGTGACATGGCGCGGGCGGTGCCTTCCGTAGCCGTGTCACATATGCGCCGGCCACTCGGTCTTATGTAGCAGCCACCGAATCGAGGCGTGTGGGGCGGGTGGAAGGCAGCGATGTCGGTCGACGAGCTCGATGTGGTGGTCATCGCGACGCATCACGAATGGTGGTAGAAGCATGGCCAACGCGGGCCGGTCAACTGAATCGCAGCGAGGGCGCAGAGGGGAAAAGGTCGCCGAATGGACCCGCGGGCGGCTGGGCGTTCACAATCTCACCAGAACCGGTATGCGAAAGGCATTCCCGGACCACTGGTCCTTCATGCTGGGGGAGATCTGCCTCTACAGCTTCCTCATCGTTATCGCCACCGGTATCTATCTGAGCCTGTACTTCCACCCGACGATGAACCAGGTGGAATACCATGGCAGCTATGTGCCCCTGCGGGGCCAGCTGGTGTCGGAAGCATTTGATTCAACCATGCACATCTCCTTCGATGTGCGCGGCGGCCTGCTGATCCGGCAGGCCCACCACTGGGCGGCGCTGATATTCGTCGCCGGGATATTCGCGCATATGATGCGCGTGTTCTTCACGGGCGCGTTTCGCAGGCCGCGCGAGCTCAACTGGGTGTTCGGATTTCTGCTGCTGGTCCTGGCCATGTTCGCCGGTTTGACGGGATACGACCTCCCGGGCGATCTGCTGTCCGGGACCGGACTGGTGGTCGTGAACGGAACACTCCTTTCCATGCCGATCGTCGGCACTTATCTGTCGATGTTCCTCTTCGGGGGTGAGTTCCCCGGGAACGACCTGGTGGCACGCTTCAACACCATCCATGTTCTGGTGATCCCCGGCCTCATGGTGGGGCTGATCGTCGCGCATCTGATCCTTGTGTTCCGCCACAAGCACACCCAGTACCCGGGGTCGGGGCGCACCAACAGGAACGTCATCGGCATGCCGCTCCGGGTGCACGCGGTAAAAGCGGCAGGGTATTTTCTCCTGGTCACCGGGGTAATCTTCATCGTCGCCTCGATCGCGCAGATCAACCCCATCTGGGAGTACGGCCCCTTCCGCCCCGATCAGGTTTCGGCGGGATCACAGCCGGACTGGTACATGGGCGTAGCGGATGGGCTGATACGGGTCATGCCCGGCTGGGAGATCAGTATCTGGGGCCATACCCTGGCCCTTGACAATCTGATCCCGCTGTCGGCGGGCGTCGGGCTGTTTCTCGTCATGGGCGCATACCCGTTTATCGAGGCCTGGGCCACCGATGACGACCGTGAACACCATCTCCTCGACAGACCACGCAACCGGCCAGTGCGCACGGCGCTCGGCGCAGCATGGATCAGTGTCTATCTGGTGGCGCTGATCGGCGCCGGGAACGACATCATCGCGACCCAGTTCCACCTCTCGGTCAATTCCGTGACGTGGGCGGTTCGCATCGGCCTCTTCCTCGTGCCCACCGTCGTCTATTCGGTGGCGAAGCGGTGGGCCCTCGGCCTTCAGCGCCGCGACCGGGACAAGGTGCTGCACGGACGTGAGACCGGCATCATCAAGCGCCTGCCGCACGGCGAGTTCGTCGAGGTGCACGAGCCACTGAGCCGGGAGCGACTGCACATCCTGACAGCGCATGAGCAGTACCAGCCCATCGAGTCCGGTGGCCCGGGTGTCCAGGGGGGCCCGGAGAGCAGCACCAGCCGCACTCGACGGTTGCGGGCCAGGCTCAGCCGGGGCTTGTACGGGGAGGGGACGCAGATTCCCAAGCCCACCGTCCAGGAGTACAGGGAGATCACCAGCGGCCATCGACGGTGATATGCGATCGCGGTGTCGGGGGCCGATCGTTGAGATCCAGCTCACATTCGCGCGTGTCACAGGGGGTCGGGCTGCCTCGTCTCAGGGGGTGTAAGCCGCTGACGATCACCGAGGAGAGACATCATGGACGCGCGACTGAACTACTTCACCATCCCGGCCGCAGGGAAGGCCCTCAAGTACTTCATGTCGGCGGGCAAGGAGCTCAAGGACATGCCACTGCCCGCCGCGACGCAGGAACTGGTGGCCCTGCGCGTGAGCCAGATCAACGGCTGCGCCGTCTGCATCGACATGCACACCAAGGAAGCCACCGCCGCCGGCGAGACCCCGGTACGGCTCAACCTGGTCGCGGCGTGGCGGGAGGCCACCGTCTTCACCGAGGCCGAACGCGCCGCACTGGCACTGGCGGAGGAAGGCACCCGCGTCGCGGACGCGGCCCACGGGGTCAGCGATGAGACATGGGCGCAGGCCACCGCCCACTACGACCAGGAACAGCTCACCGCCCTGGTCATCCTGGTCTCCTTCATGAACTCGGTGAACCGGCTCAACATCATCACCCAGCAGCCCGCCGGCAACTACCAGGCCGGACAGTTCCACTGACAGGCAGAGGGGCGATACCGGGCGACAGGAACCTCGCGCTCGCCGTGTTCGTATTGACTTTGCTTCGACCAGCACGGCCGAAGGGTGAGGAGTGCGGATATGGGACTTTCGACGGCGTTTACGGAACTGTTCGGTGTGGAGCATCCGATCGCCCTGGCCCCGATGGGCGGATCGGCCGGTGGCGCACTCACGGCGGCGGTCTCGCGTGGCGGCGGGCTCGGACTGCTGGGCAGCGGGAACGGGGATCAGGACTGGCTGGCCCGCGAGCTGCCCGTCCTGGTCGATGAGTGCGCGGGGAAACCCTGGGGCATCGGTTTCCAGACATGGGCCATCGACGACGGTGTGATCGCGCGGACGCTGGAGCACAACCCGAAGGCGGTGATGCTGTCCTTCGGTGACCCCGGTCCGTTCGTGGAGCGCGTCCGCAGCGCGGGCGCGGCGCTGATCATCCAGGTCACCGACGTGGAGGAGGCCCGCAGGGCGGTGGATCTGGGTGCCGATGTGATCGTGGCGCAGGGCACCGAAGCCGGTGGGCATGGAGCCCGGCACGGACGGTCCACACTGCCGTTCGTACCCCTCGTGGTGGATCTCGCGGCGCCGGTGCCGGTGTTGGCGGCCGGCGGGATCGCGGATGGCCGAGGCGTGGCGGCGGCCCTGGCGCTGGGGGCTACGGGCGCCCTGCTCGGCACCCGCTTCCAAGCCACGGTCGAGGCCCTGGTCGACCCCGCGACCGCCAGGGCGATCGTCGAGGGATGCGGGGAGGACACCGAGCGCAGCAGGGTGCTGGACATCGCCCGCGCCTCGCCGTGGCCGGGGCGGTACACCGCACGCACCCTTGGCCACCCCTTCCTCGACGAATGGCGGGGCCGGGAGGACGAACTCGCAACTGACCCTCACGCCCGGCAGGCATACGAAGACGCCGTGGCCCAAGGCGAGATCCCCGCACTGCCGCAGTGGGCCAGCCAGGCCATCGACCTCATCGACGACCTGCCGTCCGCGGCCGATCTGGTCGGCACCCTCGCCGCCCAGGCCGAGGACGCGCTGGCCCGAGCCGGCAGGCGCTGACACCTGACACCCGGCAGGCGGCGTTGAGGCTCGCCGACGGTCATCGGTTGAACAACTCGAAGACCACGGCTGGTTGCCCGCCGAACCGCGCGCTCAGCTCGCGGGTGTTGCCGGTCAGGAAACGACGCACATACGTCTCGGGATCCTCGTCGGTCAACGCCTCGATGTAGGCGCGGTGCTCGAGCAGCGAGCGCACCGCCCGCTCCAGGCCGGGGCCCGCCGGCACTGCGTGGGTGGGGTTTTTGGAGTTGGCGACAGCGACCCAGCGGACGCCGTTCCATGGTTGCAAGCCCTGCTCGGTCAGCTCCGGAAAGATCCAGCGGTTGCCGGCGTCCGCCACCGCGTCGAGCGTGGCGTGCCCCACGGCCACGTGGTCCGGGGTGTTCCAGACGCCACCGTCCCATGTGGTGTGATGGTTGAGGGTGATCACCAGCTCGGGCCGGTGGCGACGTACGGCAGCGGCAATGTCGCGGCGCAGGGCGACGCCGTACTCGATCGTGCCGTCCCGGTGGTCGAGAAACTCCACCACGGACACGCCAACGGCGGCGGCACTGGCCCGCTGCTCGCGCTCCCGCAGCGGTCCGCACTCAGCCGGTGCAACGGTGTCGATGCCTGCTTCGCCACGCGTGGCGAGGACATAGGCGAGCTCACGGCCCTCGTCGATCCAGGAAGCTATGGCGGCCGAGCACCCATATTCAAGGTCATCCGGGTGGGCCACCACGGCGAGGGCACGCTGCCAGTCCGTGGGCATGGGCTGCAACTGCGTAGAGTTCGACTCCGGCACGGTCTCTGCTCCTCATGGTGCGGCTTGGTCGGTACAAAACGTGATAGCGGACTTGTGTCACTCATCGTGGGCGGTGGTTGGGCCGTGGCTCAAGGGGCGGTGTCGTCAACCACCCATGCCTCCGGCATTGAGGTCGATGACGGTCCGGGGCCGCGCCGCGCACCGTGACGAAGGCCAACAGCGCCCCGAGCCCCAGAATCGCCGCGCAGATCGGCATCGCCCGGCGAAACGACTCGTTGAATGCCTCGCCCGAGCGATACGCGTCCGAGCCCATGCCGGTGAGCAGCGGCAGCGCCGCAACGGCGACAAGCCCGGCGGCCCGCGCGGCCGCGTTGTTGATCCCGCTTGCGAGTCCGGCGTTTCCGCTGTCCACCGAGGACAGCAGGGTCACGGTCAGCGGAGCGACGAAACTGACCATGCCGGCGCCTATGACCAGCAGGGCAGGGAGAACATCGCCGACATACGACGCGTCGGGGCCGACCCGGAGCATCATGAGCATCCCCGCGGCGGACAGCAGTGGACCCACGGTGAGGGGGATGCGCGGGCCGATCCGTTGGGCGATTTCGCCCGAGCGGGAAGAGAAGATCAGCATGAGTACGGTGGTCGGCAACATGGCGGTGCCCGCCTGAAGCGCGGAGTATCCGACGGCTATTTGAAGTTGCAGGGCCGTCAGGAAGAAGAAGCCACCCAGACTCGCGTACAGGCAGAGGGTGACCAGGTTGATGGCGGTGAATTGGCGGGAGGCGAAAATGGACAGCGGCATCATCGGATCGGGCCGATGCCGTTCGACGAACACAAACGCGCAGCCCGCCGCCACGCCACCGGCCGCGGAGAGCGCCACCACGACGCTTCCGTTCCGGGCCTCGATCAGCGCGTAGGTCGCCAGGGCGAGCGCAAGCGCCCCAAGGGCGGCCCCTGAAATGTCGAAGCCATGGTGTCGGCGTGCGCTGTCCCCCGGTATCGCCTCGGTTTCGGAGCCCGCCGCCGTTGCCTGATGCGGAGTGGCCATGGATTCCGGTACGTGGCGCAGCGCGATGGACACACACGCCAGAGCCAGTGGAATGTTCAGCAGGAAGATCCAACGCCAGCCAGGGCCATCCACCAGCCAACCGCCCAGGAACGGGCCGACTGCCGCGCCGATACCGCCGAATCCCGACCACAGGCCGACCGCGCGGGCCCGGTCATCCGGATGGAACGATGCCTCGATCAGTGCGAGCGAGCCCGGGGTGAGCAGCGCGCCACCGACGCCCTGCAGCGCGCGAGCGGTGATGAGCATGCCCATGTTGGGAGCGAGGCCGCACAGGAGCGAGGCCACGGCGAACCATATGACACCCAGGACGAAGATCCGGCGTCGTCCGAAGCGGTCGCCGAGGGATCCACCCAGCAGGATCAGGGCCGCGAGGGTCAGCATGTAGGCGTTGACGGTCCACTGGAGGGCCGTCAGACCGGCGCTGAGGTCTTCCCCGATATGCGGCAGTGCGACGTTGATGACCGTCGAATCCAGGAGAGCCATGCTCGAGCCCAGGACCGTGGTCAGCAGAATCCACTTGCCGCTGGGGGATGAGATGCGTGCCGTGGGTGGCTCGTACGAAGGGGCATCCATTCCGAGAGCATAGTGACGTCGCCCCCGCGCCATTCC